>NZ_JBEPEQ010000112.1:0-17898 GCF_040300925.1 Micromonospora sp. NPDC000207 | reverse complement strand
CTGGCCGCCACCACCCGCGAGCAGGCCGCCGAGGTGGACCGGCGGGCCACCCGGATGGACGAGCGGGAACGCCTGCACACCGAGGAGGTGGAGCGGCTCGCCGAGCGGGAGCGGCAGCTCACCGCCGCCGGTGCGGCCCTCGCGGCCCGCGAGGCGGAGCTGGTCCGACGCGAGGAGGCCCTGACCGAGGCGGAGGAGCAGCGCCGCCGGGAACTGGAGCGGGTCGCCGGACTGACGGCCGACACCGCCCGTACCGAACTCGTCGAGGCGATCGAGGGGCAGGCCAAGCGGGAGGCAGCGCTGCTGGTCCGGGAGATCGAGTCCGACGCCCGCAGCACTGCCGAACAGCGCGCCCGGCACATCGTGGTGGACGCCATCCAGCGGGTGGCCAGCGAGCAGACCGCCGAGAGCGTGGTCAGCGTGCTCCACCTGCCCGGCGACGAGATGAAGGGGCGGATCATCGGCCGGGAGGGGCGCAACATCCGCGCCTTCGAGTCGGTCACCGGGGTCAACCTGATCATCGACGACACCCCGGAGGCGGTGCTGCTCTCCTGCTTCGACCCGGTCCGCCGGGAGGTCGGGCGACTCACCCTGGAGAAGCTGGTCCTCGACGGCCGGATCCACCCGCACCGAATCGAGGAGGTCCACGACCTGGCCCGCCAGGAGGTGGAGGAACTCTGCCTGCGTGCCGCCGAGGACGCCCTCGTCCAGGTCGGGATCACCGAGATCCATCCGGAGCTGGTCACCTACCTCGGCCGGTTGCGGTACCGCACCTCGTACGGGCAGAACGTGCTCAAGCACCTGGTGGAGACCGCGCACATCGCCGGGATCATGGCCGCCGAGCTGCGGCTGGACGTGCCGACGATCAAGCGGTCGGCGTTCCTGCACGACATCGGCAAGGCGCTCACCCACGAGGTGGAGGGCAGTCACGCGATCATCGGTGCCGACCTGGCCCGCAAGTACGGCGAGACCGAGGACGTGGTGCACGCCATCGAGGCGCACCACAACGAGGTTCCGCCGCAGACCGTCGAGGCGGTCCTCACCCAGGCCTCCGACGCCTGCTCAGGTGGGCGACCGGGGGCACGGCGGGAGAGCCTGGAGGCGTACGTCAAGCGGTTGGAGCGGATCGAGGAGATCGCGGCCGGCAAGATCGGCGTGGACAAGGTCTTCGCGATGCAGGCGGGCCGGGAGATCCGGGTGATGGTCAAGCCTGACGACGTCGACGACATCGGTGCGGCGGTCCTGGCCCGGGACGTGGCCAAGCAGATCGAGGAGGAGCTGACCTACCCCGGTCAGATCCGGGTGACAGTCGTCCGGGAGTCCCGGGTCACCGAGATCGCCCGTTAGGCACCCACCCCACCGACACCGGCCGGGTGGGTCGGCTCTCGGACCGGGGCACGGGTCCGCTCGGACCGAGGCGCATGGCGTTTTCGACCGGGGCGCTCGGACCGAGGTCCATGGCGTTTTCGACCGGGGCGCTCGGACCGAGGTCCATGGCGTTTTCGACCGGGGCGCTCGGACCGAGGCGCATGGCGTTCGACCGGGCCGTCGGGGCGCAGCACAGACACCGAGGCCGAACCCGCGGAACGGGTTCGGCCTCGGTGTCGTACGGGACTGTCGGGTCAGCCCTGTGGCTCCGTGACGCCGGTGACGTTGCCGGCCGTCGCGGTACCGCCCGGGCCCGGCTTGGGGGTCTGCTTCGAGATCCGGAAGGCCCGACGGGAGGAGCGCCGGTCGAGCCATCCGGCCAGCGAGGTGAGCAGGGAGTTGAGCACGATGTAGATGACGGCTACGACCATCGCGGCGGCGACCACGTTGCCACGGTTGGCCGAGAGGTCGTTGACGCCGCGCTGCAGCAGCTCGGGGAAGGCCACGATGTAACCGAGTGCGGTGTCCTTGAGCAGGACCACGAGCTGGCTGACGATGACCGGGAGCATAGCCCGGGCCGCCTGCGGCACCAGGATCAGCTGCATCACCTGGCTCTTGCGCATGCCGACGGCGTACGCCGCCTCGGACTGCCCGGTGGGCACCGACCGGATGCCGGCCCGGAACGCCTCGGCGAGGACCGAGCCGTTGTAGAGGGTGAGGCCCACGACGACAGCCCAGAAGGCCGACACCGGCCCCTGGATCAGGAACGGCACGCCGTAGAAGATGAAGAAGATCATCAACAGCAGCGGTACGGCCCGGAAGAACTCGACGACGGCACCGGCCGGGACGCTGATCCACCAGTGGTCCGACAGCCGGCCGACGGCGAAGATGATGCCGAAGGCCAGGGAGAGGACCATGGCGACCGCTGCCGCCCAGAGGGTGGCGCGCAGACCCGGCAGGATGAACTGGGTCCAGGTGGCCGCCTCGGTGAACGGCTTCCAGAGCCAGCCCTCCCACTGGTTGGCCTGGTCGAACTTCGCGTACACCCACCACAGGACGGCGGCCAGACCGATGCCGAAGACGACGCTCAGGATCCGGTTGCGGACGCGCGCCCTGGGTCCCGGGTGGTCGTAGAGGAGAGTGCTCATCAGCGCTTCACCGCCAGTCGGTTGGCCAGCCAGCCGAAGAGATAACCGGTCGGGATCAGGAACGCGGCGAACGTGCCGGCGAAGACGAGGAAGATCGGGATGACGGCGTCACCGTTGCTGTTGATCAGGTCCTTCATGATGTTCGAGGACTCCAGCAGGCCGATGGTGCCGACGATCGTCGCGTTCTTGCACAGGGCGATGAGGATGCTGCCCAGGGGAGCGATGACGGCCCGCCCGGCCTGGGGGAGGATCACGATCCGCAGGGTCTGGGCGAAGCTCAGCCCGACGGCCCGCGCCGCCTCGGCCTGCCCGGCGGGAACCGTGTTGACCCCGGATCGGATGGCCTCGCAGACGAAGGCGGAGGTGTAGACCGACAGGCCCACGACGCCGAGCCAGTAGTTGTTCAGGTTGAGGTCGTCCGACAGCCTCAGCCCGAGGGTGGAGAAGAGGCCGAAGTAGCAGAAGAAGATGACCAGGGTGAGGGGGGTGTTACGGAAGATGTTGACCCAGGCCGCACCGAAACCCCGTAGCACGGGTACGGGTGAGACCCGCATGGCGGCGAGGAACACCCCGAGCACCAGCGCGAGAACCGCCGAGGCGCCGGTCAGTTTGAGGATCCAGAGGAAGCCCGACAGGTAGGCGTCGAAGTTCGTCGGATCAGCGAATACGTGCATCCATCGGCTCCCCGGGCACGAGATCGGTGTCGACACAGGGCGGGGCCGGCATCACGACGATGCCGGCCCCGTTTCGAATCAGGCGGAGCAGTTGGTCAGCTTGGTGGTGTCCAGCTCGGGAGCCGGGGTACCGCTCTTGCCGACGGTGGCGTCCCAGGCGGCCTTGTAGGTGCCGTCCTCGGCAGCCGCCTTCAGGATCTCGTTGACCTTCTCGCAGCCGGCGGTGTCCTCCTTCTTGAGGCCGATGCCGTACGGCTCCTCGGAGAAGGTGTTGCCGACCACCTTGAACTTGCCGACGTACTGGTCCTGGGCGGCGTAGCCGGCGAGGATGATGTCGTCGGTGGTCAGCGCGTCGACCTGGCCGTTGTCCAGGACCGGCAGGCACTTGGAGTACGAGTCGAACAGCTGGAGCTTGGCCTGCGGGTACTCCTCCTGGATCCGCTTGGCCGGGGTGGAGCCGGTGACCGAGCAGACGGTCTTGCCGTTGAGCTGGTCCGGGCCGGTGATCGTCGAGTCGGTCTTGACCAGGAGGTCCTGACCGGCCATGAAGTACGGGCCGGCGAAGTTGATCTTCTGCTTGCGCTCGTCGTTGATCGTGTAGGTGGCCACGACCAGGTCGACGGTGCCCTGCTGGATGAAGGGCTCACGGTTGTTGGAGACCGTGGTCTTCCACTCGATGTCGGCCTCCTCGACGCCGAGACCCTTGGCAATGATCTTGCCGATCTCGATGTCGAAGCCCTCGTACTGGTTGCCGGTCTGCAGGCCCAGGCCGGGCTGGTCGCCCTTGACGCCGATCACCAGCTTCTTCTGGTTCTCCGCCTTGCCGACGATGCCGCTGGCACCCGAGCCGGAGCCCTCCCCGGAGCCCTCGTCGCCGCCGCAGGCCGTCATGGTGACCGCCAGGGCGGCGGTCGCGGCGAGCGCCGCTACGCGCTTGATACGCATGTTCTTCTCCTTCTGACACAAGCCCCATCGGGAGGGCTTAGACGGAGCTCGCCGGGGGCGGCACGCTCCACAACAGACGCAACTAGTGCGTCAGGATCTTCGACAGGAAGTCCTTGGCCCGCTCACTGCGCGGGTTGGCGAAGAACTCGGTCGGGACGGCGTCCTCGACGAGTCGGCCGTCGGCCATGAAGATCACCCGGTTGGCCGCGTGCCGGGCGAAGCCCATCTCGTGGGTGACCACGACCATGGTCATCCCCTCCTTGGCGAGCGAGGTCATCACGTCGAGGACCTCGCCGACCATCTCCGGGTCGAGCGCGCTGGTCGGCTCGTCGAAGAGCATCGCCTTGGGCTGCATGGCCAACGCCCGGGCGATCGCGACCCGCTGCTGCTGACCGCCGGAGAGCTGGGCCGGGAACTTCTCGGCCTGGTTGGCGATGCCGACCCGGTCGAGCAGGGCCAGGCCCCGCTCCCGGGCGGCGGCCGGCTTCTCCCTGCGGACCTTGATCGGACCGAGGGTGACGTTCTCGAGGATGGTCTTGTGCGCGAAGAGGTTGAACGACTGGAAGACCATCCCGACCTCGCTGCGCAGCTTCGCCAGCGCCTTGCCCTCGGCCGGCAGCGGTCGGCCGTCGAAGGTGATGGTGCCCGAGTCGATCGGCTCCAGGCGGTTGATCGTCCGGCACAGCGTGGACTTCCCGGAGCCGGAGGGGCCGATCACCACCACCACCTCGCCCCGGTCGACCGAGAGGGAGACGTCCTGCAGCACGTGCAGTGGCCCGAAGTGCTTGTTTACCGCATCCATCACGA
The DNA here is from genome assembly GCF_040300925.1 of Micromonospora sp. NPDC000207. NCBI lineage: Bacteria > Bacillati > Actinomycetota > Actinomycetes > Micromonosporales > Micromonosporaceae > Micromonospora > Micromonospora sp. NPDC000207. Next base: position 12,956 of record NZ_JBEPEQ010000112.1, on the reverse strand, counting down.
TGAGCGGTTCGCCCTTCGGCGCGTCATCCTGCACGATGACCGGTTCGCCCGTCGTCACGTCGCCCACCGTCCCTGTCCTCACCGGAACCGGGATCGGATGAACCCCCGGTTTGGGCAACTGTAGGCGGGGCGGCGTGGCGCTATGCAAGCCAAATGGTCACGAGGGTGTAACACCCGTCCGGAGTCGTGTCCGGAATCCGAAATCCGAGCCGCAACGGGGTGCCATGGTGGCGTTCGACACGTACGGCGGGACACCATCGCAGGATGACCGAACCGGTACGACTGACCCGGTACGCCCGGGGTGGCGGGTGCGCCTGCAAGATCCCACCCGGGGAGTTGGAGGCGATGGTGGCCGGACTCGGACCGGCCACCGGTACGGCCGAGTTGCTGGTCGGGCTGGACCACGGCGACGACGCCGCGGTGGTACGCCTCGACGAGCGGACCGGGGTGGTGACCACCGCCGACTTCTTCACCCCGGTGGTGGACGACCCGTACGACTGGGGCCGGATCGCGGCGGCGAACGCCCTCTCCGACGTGTACGCCATGGGCGGCACCCCGTTGGTGGGCCTGAACCTGCTCTGCTGGCCGAGGGACGTGCTCGGTGTGGAGTTGGCCCGGGAGGTGCTGCGCGGCGGGCAGGACGTGTGCCGGGAGGCCGGTTGTCACCTGGCCGGTGGGCACAGCGTGGACGACGACGGACCCAAGTACGGATTGGCCGTGACCGGCCTGGTCCGCCCGGAGGAGTTGATCACTCTGGACGCGGGACGGGCCGGGGTGCCGCTGTCGTTGACCAAGCCGCTCGGGGTGGGGGTGCTCAACACCCGGCACAAGTCGACGGGTGAGGTCTTTCCCGAGGCGGTCGAGGTGATGAGCACGCTCAACCGGGACGCGGCGCGGGCGGCGGTGGCCGCCGGCATCCGCTGCGGCACCGACGTGACAGGTTTCGGGCTGCTCGGGCACGCCTCGAAGCTGGCCCGGGCCAGTGGGCTGACGGTGGCGATCGAGGTCGACCGGGTGCCGCTGCTGACGGGGGCGCGGGAGGCGGTGCGGGACGGGTTCGTCAGTGGCGGTAGCCGGCGCAACCTGGACTGGGTGACCCCGTGGACGGAGTTCGGCGCCACCACGGAGGCCGACCGGCTCCTGCTCGCCGACGCCCAGACCTCGGGGGGTCTGCTGGTGGCCGGGGAGGTGCCGGGGACCGTGGTGATCGGTGAACTGCTGCCGGCCGGTGAGCACCGGGTGGTGCTCCGTTGACGATGGCGGGTGATCGGCGTCGGGAAGTGGGGACACGGCGTCGTCGGATCGTGCCGGCGGGGCACCGTACCCGATAAACTGTCATCTTTCCGCTACCTTGAGCGACGCCGGTATCGGAAATTTTGCCCAGAATGGTCACAGACCGGTAACTTGCCCCCGGCTGCTGTCATATGCCCCGCACCATCGTCATAAGGCCCGATTCGGAGGCCGGTGGAACGAGCACAGCGAGGAGGCGCGGAATGACCGAGCTGTGGAACTGGAGAATCGACGGGGTGGCACCGGTGGTGGTGTACCCGGCGTTGGCCGAGGCGCTCGGCCGGGTGGTGATGCCGCTGGCGGTGGCCGATCCGGCCCGGCTACCGGCGTACGCGGTGGTCTGCGACGTCTGGGAGGCACCGGGGGAGTTCGGCACCATCGTGGACTGTTACGGCGTCCCGGAGCAGTTGTCCGAGTTGACCTGCGTGGCGGCCCTGGCCCGGTTGCTGGGGCGGGACTGCGTCCTGCGCGACGACACCCTCGACGCCGGACGGCACCTGCTCGTCGCCCCGGAGGGCACCATCCGTCCGGTGCACTTCGAGGTGACCGAGACCGACGAGGGGGAGGTGCTCAGCGGTCGGCGGCTGTGCAGCCTGGAACACCCGGGCTGCCGGGGGTGGTCGCAGTGTCACAGGTCGCGGTGGGCACCCGACTCGGTGGGCCCGGCGCTCGCCGCCGCCTGATCCACCCCGGGGTCGCCGCCCGCCGGTCGGGCGGGTCAGGAGCCGGCGGCCTGCGGGGGGCGGGGGGTGCCACCCCGGACGACCAGCTCGTCGAGGAGGGTGCGGGTGGCCGCGGCGACAGCGGTCACCGCCGCGTCGAAGGCAGCGGCGTTGTGCGCGGCGGGGGCCCGGAATCCGGAGATCTTGCGGACGTACTGCAACGCCGCCGCCTCGATGTCGGCCGGGGTCACCACCGGGACGTACGGCTCACGCAGGGTCTTGATGCTGCGGCACATCGGCTTCTCCTCGCGCTGCTGGCTCGGCGGCCCCTGAGCCGAGGATAGGTCACCCACGGCCCCGGTATCCGGACGGCTACCCTGGTAGCCCGAGGAAAGGGGCGCTGCACCGGTGGCGAAGACCTACACCGTCGTGACGTACGGATGCCAGATGAACGTGCACGACTCGGAACGCATCTCCGGGCTGTTGGAGCAGGCCGGTTACGTACGGACCGGTGCGGGCGACGACAACCCCGACGTCATGGTCTTCAACACCTGCGCGGTCCGGGAGAACGCCGACAACCGGCTCTACGGAAACCTCGGACACCTGCGTCCGGCCAAGCGCCGTAACCCCGGGATGCAGATCGCCGTGGGCGGCTGCCTGGCCCAGAAGGACCGGGGCGAGATCGTCCGCAAGGCCCCCTGGGTGGACGTGGTCTTCGGCACCCACAACATCGGCTCCCTGCCGGTGCTGCTGGAACGGGCCCGGCACAACTCCGCCGCCGAGGTGGAGATCCTCGAATCCCTCGACGTCTTCCCGTCGACCCTGCCCACCCGCCGGGAGTCGACGTACGCCGGCTGGGTGTCGATCTCGGTGGGGTGCAACAACACCTGCACCTTCTGCATCGTGCCGTCGCTGCGGGGCAAGGAGAAGGACCGCCGCCCCGGCGACGTCCTCGCCGAGGTCCGTGCCCTGGTCGACGCCGGTGTCCTGGAGGTGACCCTGCTCGGGCAGAACGTGAACTCCTACGGCATCGAGTTCGGCGACCGGTACGCCTTCGGCAAGCTCCTGCGCGCCACCGGGGAGATCGACGGGTTGGAGCGGGTCAGGTTCACCAGCCCCCACCCGAAGGACTTCACCGACGACGTGATCGCCGCGATGGCCGAGACCCCCAACGTCTGCCACTCGCTGCACATGCCCCTGCAGTCCGGGTCGGACGACGTCCTGCGGGCGATGCGTCGCTCCTACCGCTCCGAGAAGTACCTCGGCATCATCGAGAAGGTCCGGGCGGCGATGCCGGACGCGGCGATCACCACGGACATCATCGTCGGGTTCCCCGGCGAGACCGAGGCCGACTTCCAGCAGACCCTCGACGTGGTCCGGGCGGCGCGCTTCTCCTCGGCCTTCACGTTCCAGTACTCCAAGCGTCCCGGCACCCCGGCCGCCACGATGGACGGCCAGCTGCCCAAGGAGGTGGTCCAGGAACGCTACGAGCGGCTGATCGCCACGGTCGAGGAGATCACCTGGGCGGAGAACAGGAAGCTGGTGGGGGAGACCGTCGAGGTGCTCGTCGCCCTCGGCGAGGGGCGTAAGGACGAGCGGACCGGCAGGCTCTCCGGCCGGGCCCGGGACGGCCGTCTGGTCCACTTCGACGCCGGCTCCCTCGACGGGCGGATCCGGCCCGGGGACATCGTCCACACCACCGTCACGTACGCCGCCCCGCACCACCTCAACGCCGACGGGGAGCCGGTGGCCCATCGGCGTACCCGGGCCGGGGACGCCGCCGAGGCGGGCCGCGCACCGCGTACCCCGGGGGTCCTGCTCGGGCTCCCCACGATGGGGCCGCCGGCGGAGTCGCCGGTGCCCACCACCGGCTGCGCCGCACGCTGACCCCACCGGGGCCGCGACACCGGCGGCCCCGGAGCCGGGTTCCGGGGATCAGCCCGAGAACCTGACGAAGCCCCCGTCCCGGAACGGAACGGGGGCTTCTGGCCGGTCGGCTCTGCTCAGCCGGCCTGCTCGGCGAGTTGGAGGAACTGCCGCTTGGAGGCGAGGGCCTGCTCGGCCTCCCGGATCCGGCGGGTGTCCCCGGCTGCCTGGGCCCGCGCCAACCGCTGCTCGGCCTCGGCGACCTGGTCACGCATCTGGGCCAGGAGCGGGTTGTCGGCCGGCGCGGTCCGCCGCCACGCGGAGTCCATCACCTCGCGGACCTTGTCGTCGATCGACCGCATCCGGCGCTCCAGCCCGGCGGCTGCCTCACGGGGCACCCGGCCCGCCTCGTGCCACTGCGCCTGGATGTCACGCAGCTTGGCCTGGGCGCCCTTCGGGTCGGCCTCGACGTCGAGCGCCTCGGCCTCGGTCAGGAGGGCCTGCTTGCGCTCCAGGTTGGCCCGCTGCTCGTTGTCCCGGGCCGAGAAGACCTCGCTGCGCCGGGTGAAGAACTCGTCCTGCGCGGCGCGGAACCGTTCCCAGAGCTTCTGCTCGGCCTCCTTCGACGCGCGCGGGGCGGCCTTCCACTCGGTCATCAGCTCCTTGAGCTGGTTGGCGGTGGTCGCCCAGTCGGTGGAGTCCTTCAGCTTCTCGGCTCGGGCGACCAGCTCCTCCTTGCCCGTCTGGGCCTGCTTGCGCTGGGCGTCGAGCGAGGCGAAGTGCGCGCCACGGCGACGGGTGAAGCCGTCCCGGGCGGCGGCGAAGCGCTTCCACAGCTCGCCGTCGGTCTTCTTGTCGACGCCGCGAACGGTCTTCCACTCGTCGAGGATCTCCTTGAGCCGATCCCCGGCGGACTTCCAGCCGGTGGCCTCGGCGGCCAGCTGCTCCGCCTCCTCGACGAGTGCCGTCTTGCGGGCCAGCGCCTCGACGCGGGCCGCGTCCCGGGCGGCCCGGGCCTCGCCGGCCTTCTCCTCGGCGACGGTGGCGAGCTTGTCCAGCCGGGCGGCGAGGGCGTCGATGTCACCCACCACGTGCGCTTCCGGCAGCGAGGCGCGGATCCGGCGGACGGTGGTCAGCGAGTGAGCCGCGTCCGCGGCTCCCGAGTTCAGCCGGGCCTCGGTCAGGTCCACCTCGGTCACCAGGTCGGCGAAGCGGCGGGCGAAGTGAGCCAGTCCCTCCTCGGGTGCGCCCGCCTGCCAGGATCCGACCACCCGCTCGCCGTCGGAGGTCTTGACGTAGACGGTGCCGTCCTCGTCGACCCGTCCGAAGGCAGTCCAGTCGCTCATGTGCCCATCCTCGTTCTTCCCGGCGTCGACGGGTGTGACCCGCGATCGCCGCCACGGCGCAGCAAGTTACTCCCGGCATTGTCACAGGTCTGACCGGGTCCACGTCGAGCGCCTATCGCCGACCGTGACCATACGGTGTCCTACTGCCCGGTGGGGACCCCCGCGACAAAACCGGCAGCCGGTCCGGAAGCCCTACCGTACAATGTACGACAAGCGTCCGCCGGACGCCGGGAGGAGAACCGATGACCGACAGCCGACCGCAGACCACGCCCCCGGTCGACACCGGCTTCGTGCCCAGCGACGAGGACCTCGCCGCGCTCGACGAGTGGTTCCGCCGCTACGACGCCCTCGCCGCCGCCGGCGACGTGACCGGCACCGCCGACCTCGCACTGTTCCCGCTGAACACGGTCACCGACGACGCCAACGGCGAGGCGTCGGCGCAACAACTGGACCGGGCGGCGTACCTGGAGATGATGGCGGGGGTTCTCGGCGGGTCGGCGGACCTGCGGATGGAGTCGCGCCGCACCCCCCACTTCCTCACCGGCAGCCTCGCGGTGGTCCTCACCGACGCCGACTTCACCGTCGACGGCCGACGGCAACGGGTCCGGTACGCCGACGTCCTGGTCAAGGTCGGCGGCGAGTGGCGGTTCCAGACCATGATCCAGGGGGGTTGGGGCGACCAGACCCAGTGATCCGGCGGGCCGGCACCGGCGGCGGGGTGTCCCGCAGTGGCCCGCGTGGTGGCGGATACGGTTGCCCCGTGCCCCTGGTCGCCGCCGCCGTCTGTCCGCATCCGCCGCTGCTCGTCCCCGAGTTGGCCGGTGCCGCCGCCCCCGAGCTGGACGAACTCCGGGCCGCCTGCCACGCAGCGGTGGCCGACCTGCTCGCTGCCGAACCGGAGCAGATCCTGCTGGTCGGCGGCGGCCCGGAGACGACCCGTTTCGGTACCGCCGACTACGGCTCCCTGCACCGGTACGGACTGGACCGGTACGTGCGGTTCTGGAAGACCAACTGCGCGGGCGGCGACCGACTGCCGCTGAGCCTCACCATCGGCGCCTGGCTGCTCGGATGCCAGGACACCGGGCGACCCCGGTTCGCCGAGTCGGTGGCTGTCGACGCCACCGTCGCCGAGTGCACCACCCTCGGCGAGGAACTGGCCCGACGGGCCGACCCACGCACCGCCCTGCTGGTCCTGGGGGACGGGTCGGCCTGCCGGAGCACCTCCGCCCCCGGGTACGAGGATCCGCGTGCCCAGGCGTACGACGAGGGGGTCGCCGCGGCTCTGACCGACGCGGACCGTGCCGCCCTGCTCGACCTGGACCCCGACCTGTCGGCGCAGCTGCTGGCCGCCGGCCGGGCCCCCTGGCAGGTGCTCGCCGCCGCCGTCGAGGCGTCCGGTGGCACCTGGCGGGGACGGCTGCACCACCAGTGCGTGCCCTACGGCGTGGCCTACTTCGTCGCGGGTTGGCACCGTGTCGACGACCCCGACGAGGTCGTCGCGTGACCGGCCCCGAGCCGGGGACGGTGGTGGCGGTGGTGGGACCCACCGGAGCGGGCAAGTCCGCGCTCAGCATCGCCCTGGCCCACGCCCTCGGCGGGGAGGTGGTCAACGCCGACTCCATGCAGCTCTACCGGGGCCTGGACATCGGTACGGCGAAACTGACCCCGGCCGAGCGTGCCGGCGTACCGCACCACCTGCTCGACATCTGGGAGGTCACCGAACCCGCCAGCGTCGTCGAGTACCAGGGGCTGGCCCGCGCGGCGGTCGACGACATCCTGGCCCGGGGGCGGGTGCCGCTGCTGGTCGGCGGCTCCGGGTTGTACGTCAGGGCCGTCCTGGAACGGTTCGAGTTCCCAGGCACCGACCCGGTGCTGCGTGAGCGGCTGGAACAGGAGCTGGCCGAGGCCGGCCCCGCCCCGCTCCACGAACGGCTGCGCGCGGCGGACCCGGTGGCGGCGGCGACCATCCTGCCCGGCAACGGTCGACGGATCGTCCGGGCCCTGGAGGTCATCGAGCTGACCGGGGCGCCGTTCGTCGCCTCCCTGCCCGAACCCACCCCGTACTACCCGTCCGTGCAGCTCGGTGTCGACCTGGACACGGAGGTCCTGGACGAGCGGCTCGCGGTACGCGTCGACCGGATGTGGGCCGACGGACTGGTCGCCGAGACCCGGGACCTGATCGGCCGGGGTCTGCGCGAGGGGCGGACAGCGAACCGGGCGTTGGGCTACCGACAGGTGCTGGGCGCGCTCGCCGGGGAGCTCACCGAGACCGAGGCGTACGAGGACACCATCCGCGCCACCCGCCGCTTCGCCCGCCGCCAGCGGTCCTGGTTCCGCCGCGACCTGCGGGTCCAGTGGCTCGACGGAGCCGCCCCCGACCTGGTCTCGGCCGCCCTGCACGCGCTCCGAACGGCTGGGTGATGATAGGGGCGTGGAGTTCACCAAGGGGCACGGCACCGGCAACGACTTCGTCATCCTTCCCGACCCGGACGGCACCCTCGACCTGACGCCCGGCCTGGTCGCCGCCCTCTGCGACCGGCGGCGGGGTCTCGGCGGGGACGGGGTGCTGCGGGTGGTCCGGGCCGCCAAACATCCGGAGGGCGTCGGTCAGGCAGCCGAGGCCGAGTGGTTCATGGACTACTGGAACGCCGACGGCTCGCCGGCGGAGATGTGCGGCAACGGGGCCCGGGTCTTCGTCCGGTACCTGCTCGACACCGGCCTGACCGCACCCACCGGGGAGACGGTGCCGGTGGCCACCCGGGCGGGGATCGTCCGGGCCCGGCTCGACGGGGACCAGGTCGCCGTCGAGATGCGTCGTCCCCGGCTCTTCGGTGCCGCCACCGCCACCCTCGGCGGGCTGGCCCTGCCCGGTACGGCGGTGGACGTCGGCAACCCGCACCTGGTCTGCGCCCTGCCGGCCGGGCTGGACCTGCCCGGACTCGACCTGACCCGGGCACCCGGCTTCGACGAGACGGTCTTCCCCGCCGGCACCAACGTCGAGTTCACCAGCTCTGCCGAGCCGGTCGACGGCACCGACGCCCACGTCCTGATGCGGGTCTACGAGCGGGGGTCGGCCGAGACGCTCTCCTGCGGCACCGGGGCGTGCGCCGTCGGCGCGGTGGCGCTACGCGACATCGGACTGGACACCGGGACGGTGGCGGTGGACGTTCCCGGTGGTCGCCTCACCATCCGGATCACCGAGGACTCCTGCTGGCTGACCGGCCCCGCCGTCCTGGTCGCCACCGGGACCCTCGTTTCGCCGACCTCCTGACCGACCCGCTCGTACCCGTACGACCGAGGGGTCCACCTCCAGGGTCACCTGGGGAGTGCACCCCTCGGTCGTACTGACGTCGGCGCGGATCAGGGAGTGGCGGCCGAGGCGGCGGCGATCTCCGGCAGGTCCACCGGACCGCTGTCGGCGGCCGGTGCCGGGGCGGAGGCCGGGTTCTGGGCGGCGGCGCGGACGGCGGCGGCGACCGCCGGGGCCACCCGGGCGTCGAAGACGCTCGGCACGATGACAGTCGGGTTGACCTTCTCCTCGCCGACCACGTCCGCGATGGCCTGCGCGGCGGCGATCGCCATCTCCTCGGTGAACCCCTCGGCGTGGGCGTCGAGCATCCCCCGGAACACGCCGGGGAAGGCGAGCACGTTGTTGATCTGGTTCGGCTGGTCGGAGCGGCCGGTGGCGACGACGGCGGCGTGCTTGCGCGCCTCCCGGGGGTCGACCTCAGGGTCCGGGTTGGCAAGCGCGAAGACGATGGCGTCCTTGGCCATGGTGGCGATGTCGTCCCCGGTGAGCAGGTTCGGCGCGCTCACCCCGATGAACACGTCCGCACCCCGGACCGCCCCGGCCAGGTCACCGGAGTAGCCGTCCTTGTTGGTGTTGTCGGCCAGCCACTGCCACGCCGGGTTGAGGCCGGTCAGGCCACGGTGCAGGGCGCCCTGCCTGTCGTAGGCGACGATGTCCCCGACGCCCTGGCGCAGCAGCAGCTTCATGATCGCGGTGCCGGCCGCGCCGGCCCCGGAGACCACCACCCGGACGTCCTCGATCCGCTTGTCCACCACGCGCAGCGCATTGGTCAGGGCGGCGAGTACGCAGATCGCGGTGCCGTGCTGGTCGTCGTGGAACACCGGGATGTCCAGCGCCTCCCGCAGCCGGGCCTCGATCTCGAAGCAGCGCGGCGCGGCGATGTCCTCCAGGTTGATCCCGCCGTACGCCGGTGCGATCGCCTTGACGATCGCCACGATCTCGTCGGTGTCCTGGGTGTCGAGCACCACCGGCCAGGCGTCGACCCCACCGAAGCGCTTGAACAGCGCCGCCTTGCCCTCCATCACCGGCAGCGACGCGGCCGGGCCGAGATTGCCCAGCCCCAGCACCGCCGAGCCGTCGCTGACCACCGCGACGGTGTTGCGCTTGATGGTCAACCGTCGGGCGTCGGCCGGGTTCTCGGCGATCGCCTGGCAGACCCGCGCCACCCCCGGGGTGTACGCCCGGGACAGCTCGTCGCGGGTCCGCAGGGAGACCTTGGAACTCACCTCGATCTTGCCGCCGAGGTGCAGCAGGAAGGTGCGGTCCGACACCTTCCGCACGTCGACCTGGTCCAGGGCGCTCAACGCCTGGACCACCTGGTCGGCGTGGGTGGCGTCGGCGGTGTCGCAGGTTAGGTCGACGATCACGTTGGCCGGGTCGGAGTCGACCACGTCCAGGGCGGTGACGATCGCGTCGGACTCGCCGACGCAGGTGGTCAACCGGCCGATCGAGGAGGCGTCGGCAGGTACCGCGATTCGGATCGTTATCGAGAATCCGGCACTCGGAAGTCGGGTGATGGCCACGGGATACCCTCCGTCAACGCTGAGCGGCCGGTCGAAAGTTGCCCCGCCTTTCTACTCGCCTGCCGAGGTCGCCCGGCATCCGCCCCCGGAATTCGCCCCGCGGCCGGGTCGTCGGCCCCGGGTGTCACCGGTCGTCGGCCCCGGGTGTCCACCGCCTGGGGACGGGCATATAGCTGGTGCGTCCGACGTTGGCACATGACAGGATTACCCGGTACGTGACAGAGCGGACAGGAGAACGGTTTGCGAGATCAGGAGACCTTCGTCTCAGTCGAGGACGAGGCGCTCGACGGCACCACCGGTGACTTCGACCTGTCGGAGCGGCAGGCGTTGCGCCGCGTACCGGGGCTCTCCACCGAGCTCGCCGACATCACCGAGGTCGAGTACCGCCAACTGCGGCTGGAACGGGTGGTCCTGGTCGGGGTCTGGACCGAGGGCACAGTCACCGACGCGGAGAACTCCCTCATCGAGCTGACCGCGCTGGCCGAGACGGCCGGATCGCAGGTCCTGGAGGGGCTGATCCAGCGACGCAGCCGTCCCGACCCGGCGACGTACATCGGCCGGGGCAAGGTCGACGACCTCACCGCCGTCGTGGTCGACAGCGGCGCGGACACGGTGATCTGCGACGGTGAACTCTCCCCGTCCCAGCTGCGCAACCTGGAACAGCGGACGAAGGTCAAGGTCGTCGACCGGACCGCCCTGATCCTGGACATCTTCGCCCAGCACGCCAAGAGCAAGGAAGGTAAGGCCCAGGTCGAGCTGGCCCAGCTCGAATACCTGCTGCCCCGACTGCGGGGTTGGGGCGAGACGCTCTCCCGGCAGGCCGGTGGCTCCGGCCGTGGCGGGGGCGCCGGGGGCGGGGTCGGTCTGCGTGGTCCCGGTGAGACCAAGCTGGAGACCGACAGGCGTCGGATCCGGCACCGGATCGCCCGACTCCGCCGTGAGATCAAGAGCATGCGGACGATCCGGCAGACCAAGCGCGCCCGACGGGCCCGCAACGCGGTTCCCGCGGTGGCGATCGCCGGTTACACGAACGCCGGCAAGTCCAGCCTCCTCAACCGGCTCACCAATGCCGGCGTCCTGGTGGAGAACGCGCTGTTCGCCACCCTGGACCCGACCACCCGCAAGGCGACGACCTCCGACGGTCGGCTCTACACCCTCTCCGACACCGTCGGTTTCGTCCGGCACCTGCCCCACCAGATCGTCGAGGCGTTCCGCTCGACCCTGGAGGAGGTGGCCGACGCCGACCTGCTGGTGCACGTGGTCGACGGTGCCCACCCGGACCCGGAGGAGCAGGTGCGGGCGGTCCGGGAGGTGCTCGCCGAGGTGGGGGCGGACCGACTGCCCGAACTCCTGGTGGTCAACAAGGTCGACACCGCCGACGAGGAGACGCTGCTGCGGCTCAAGCGGCTCTGGCCGGACGCCGTCTTCGTCTCCGCGCACACCGGGCGGGGGATCGACGGGCTCCGCGAGTCGATCGAGGACCGGTTGCCGACCCCGGCGGTGGAGATCCGGGCGGTGCTGCCGTACGACCGGGGTGACCTGGTGGCCCGGGTGCACCGGCACGGCGAGGTCCTCTCCACCGCGCACCTGCCGGAGGGCACCCTCCTGCACGTACGGGTCGACGAGGCGTTGGCCGCCGAACTCGCTCCGTACGCGGAGGTCGAGGCGGTCCGGGCGGGGTCCGGTCGGCGCTGAACGTGTTGACCGGCCGGTAATCGGGGCATGCGACACTGACGTCATGCGCCGTGCTGTCATCTCGGTCACGGTCGCTCTCGGCCTGGCCGGGGCGACCGTGGCGTTATCGGGCGTGGCCGTGGCCGCGCCCGCTCCCCAGCCCAAGGCGGAGCCGGGTAAGCGACAGTGCGTGATCAGCGATCCCCGGCTGCGGGAGCTGTCCGGCCTGGTGGCCACCGAGGACGGATACATCGTCGTCAACGACAGCACCGAGATCGAAGCCAACAAGCGCGTCTTCTACCTCGACGACAAGTGCGCGGTGACGAACGCGGTCTCGTACACCCAGCAGGGACCGCTGGACACCGAGGACCTGGCGGTCTCGCCGGACGGCAAGACGCTCTGGATCGCCGACACCGGCGACAACATCACCAACGACCCGCGTCGCGAGCGGGTCGCTGTCTGGTCGATGCCGATCGACGGCTCCAAGCGGCCGGTGCTGCACCGACTCTCCTACCCCGAGCGCAAGCCGCACGACGCGGAGGCGTTGCTGATCGGGGCGGACAACCTCCCCCTGGTCATCACCAAGGAACTCAAGGGCAAGGCGCAGATCTTCACCCCGACCGGCCCGTTGCGGTCCGGGGCCACCGACCCGGTGCCGATGAAGAAGGTCGGCGAGGTCAGCCTGCCGAAGACGACCACCGAGAACCAACTCGGCGCTGTCGGCCGGAACATGGTGACCGGGGCGGCCCGCGCCCCCGACGGTTCCCGGGTGGCGCTGCGGACCTACGCCGACGCCTTCGAGTTCGACGTCCGGGACGGTGACGTGCTGGCCGCCCTGACCACCGGCACCCCACGGGTGACCCCGCTGTCGGACACCTTCGGCGAGGCCATCTCGTACACCCCGGACGGCAAGACCTTCGTGACGGTCTCCGACGCCGGTGACCTGGACGTTGAGGAGCCGGTGGAGATCCTGGCGTACACCCCGTCCACGGTGTCGGGCGAGGACGGCGCGGGAGACGGGTCGCCGCAGGAGAGGAAGCAGTCCTGGACGTCGAGCCTCTCCCTGGACGACATCACGTACCTGATCGCCTCCGTCGGGATCCTCGGAGCCGTCCTGGTCGGGGCGGGCATCGTCGGAATCGTCAGGGCCCGCCGACGCCCGGTCCCCGCCGTTGCCGGGATGAAGTCGTCCGCCACCGACACGCCAGATCGCAAGGACCGGGACCGGGGCGGGGTCTACGGTGGTGCCGCCTCGGGCCCGGGTGACCAGGACGCGCCCGCCGCA
>NZ_JBEPEQ010000111.1:0-19187 GCF_040300925.1 Micromonospora sp. NPDC000207 | reverse complement strand
GGCCGGTCGGCCGGCGGGCGGGGCGCGAACCACCCGGTGTGCGCCGCTGCTGCATCACACCCCTCCCCGGAGGGCTCGTCGGGTCAGGCGGAACGGTAGCGCGGGAAGGCGCCGACCCCGGCGTACCGGGCGGCGTCGCCCAACTCCTCCTCGATGCGCAGGAGCTGGTTGTACTTGGCGACCCGGTCGGAGCGGGCCGGGGCACCGGTCTTGATCTGGCCGCAGCCGGTGGCCACCGCCAGGTCGGCGATGGTGGTGTCCTCGGTCTCGCCGGAACGGTGGCTCATCATGCAGGTGAAGCCGGCCCGGTGGGCCAGGTCCACCGCGTCGAGGGTCTCGGTCAGGGAGCCGATCTGGTTGACCTTCACCAGGACGGAGTTGGCGGCCTTCTCGGCGATGCCCCGGGCGATCCGCTGCGGGTTGGTGACGAACAGGTCGTCGCCGACGATCTGGATCCGTGCGCCGACCGAGGCGGTGAGGGTCTGCCAGCCGCTCCAGTCGTCCTCCGACAGCGGGTCCTCGATCGACACGATCGGGTAGTCGTCGGCGAGCTTGGTGTAGTAGGCGCTCATCTCCTCGGCGGACTTCGCCGTCCCCTCGAAGGTGTACGTGCCGTTGTCGAAGAACTCGGTGGCGGCCACGTCCAGGGCGAAGACGATGTCGGTGCCGACCCGGTAGCCGGCCTTCTCCACCGCCTCGGCGATCAGGTCCAGGGCGGCGGCGTTGGTCGGCAGGTTCGGGGCGAAGCCGCCCTCGTCGCCGAGGCCGGTCGAGAGGCCCTTCTGCTTGAGTACGGACTTCAGGGCGTGGTAGACCTCCGCCCCGGAGCGCAGCGCGTCCCGGAAGGTCGGCGCCCCGATCGGAGCGATCATGAACTCCTGGACGTCGACGTTGGAGTCGGCGTGCGCCCCACCGTTGAGGATGTTCATCATCGGCACCGGCAGCAGGTGGGCGTTGGGGCCGCCCAGGTACCGGTAGAGGCTGAGGTCCGCACTGCCGGCCGCCGCCTTGGCGACCGCGAGGGAGACGCCGAGGATGGCGTTGGCGCCCAGCTCGGCCTTGTTGTCGGTGCCGTCGATGTCGAGCATCTTCTGGTCGATGAGCCGCTGCTCGCTGGCCTCGTAACCGATGAGCTGGTCGACGATCTTGTCTTCGATGTTCTGGACCGCGTTCTCGACACCCTTGCCCAGGTAGCGGCCTTTGTCACCGTCGCGCAGCTCGATCGCCTCGAAGGCGCCGGTGGAGGCGCCGGACGGCACCGCGGCGCGGGAGATCGTGCCGTCGTCCAGGCCGACCTCGACCTCGACCGTCGGGTTGCCCCGCGAGTCGAGAATCTCCCGGGCGACGATTCCTTCGATGGTTGCCACTGTGTCGCTCCTCGTTTGTGTGGTTCCGGTCCGACATGGGCCGCGACGGTGCGGCTGAGGCAGGTGTTGAACGCAGCGTATCGGGCGACGCCCGACGGCACGGCGTCACCCGGCTGACGCCGACGAGGACGGACATTCCCGAATTCTCATGGCCCAACCGGGCAACGAGTTTGCGCCCGGCCGACCTGATCGACAAGGCTGGCGCCATGCCCGCCGTCACGACCACTCTCCGTGCGCTCGTCTTCTCGGCCGTCGCGTCGCTCGCCCTCACCGGGTGCCAGACCCTCGACGACGCCGGCCGCGCCCTCGGCCACGCCGAACTCGTCAACGAGGTCGCCGCCCGGATGGACGAGGCGATGGAGTTGACCTACACGGCCGACTACCAGCTCGCCGGCGGTCAGACCGCCTCCATCGCCCAGGAGCAGAAGCCCGGCCGTACGTCGTACACGTACCCGGGCGGGAAGCTCACCGTGACGAAGGAGGCGACCACCGAGTGTCAGACCACCGACCAGCCGGTCTGCACCCTGGCCGCCCCACCGGCCACCGGTAAGCCGACGGTGGCGGTCTTCACCGAGGCCAAGCGACGCGGTCTGGTCACCCCGCCGGTGGTGATGGGAATGCTCACCACCGCCGCCCTGGACCCGGCCGCGACGATCAGGCAGAGCGACACCACCCTCGCCGGTTTCCACGCCACCTGCGTGGAGGTCTCCCAGGTCGCCGACCCGTTCAGCGCCTGCGTCACCAACGAGGGGGTGCTCGGCAGCTTCACCGGCACGGTGGAGGGCAAGTCGGTCGAGCTGGCCCTGACCCGGTACACGACGAGCGTCGAACCCGCCGCCTTCGAGGTCCCGGCCGGTGCCGGCGTGGTCGACCGCCGCCCCACCGAGGCCTGACCGACGCCGGGACGACCCCGGAGGGCCGGGCGGCACCCCCGTCCCGGCCCGGTCCGGCTCGTCCCCCGGTCCGGGTTCGACCCGGCCCCTGGGTCAGCCCGCCGCCAGGAGGGTACGGAGGTGGCGCGGGGGCGGGCAGTCGTGGGCGAGCATCTCGTCGTGCCACCGCCGCAGGGACACCCCGTCGGGGCGGGCCGCGCCGATCCCGGCCATCTCGGTGTAGCCGACGAAGTAGGTGGAGAGCTGGGTCGAGGTGAGCAGCGCCCGACGCCACTTGCCGACGGCCTCCCCCTCCTCCTGGAAACCGCGCCCGGTCAGCAGGGCCAACGCCTCCGACTCTGGCAGCTCCTCGCAGTGCACCAGCTGGTCGAGCAGAGCGTTGAGGGTCATCCGGAGCTGCATCTTGAGCTGTTGGAGCCGGACCGGGAGACCGCCGAAGCCGCGCCGGACCATCAGCTCCTCGGCGTACACCGCCCAACCCTCGACGAAGACCCCGGAGCGGGTGAGGGCCCGCACCGCCGTCGGACCGGCGTACCGGCGGGCGTGGGCGAGCTGGAGGAAGTGACCGGGCATCGCCTCGTGCACAGTCAGACCGCGGATCATGTGGTCGTTGTACTCACGGTAGAAGGACTCCACCCGGCTCGCCGGCCACCCGGCCGGGGTGGGTGAGATGCAGTAGAAGGTGGGCAGGTTCGCCGTCTCCAGGGGGCCTGGCGCATCGCAGTAGGCGACGGCCACACCCCTGGCGAACTCGGGCATCTCCTCGATGACGCAGGGGTCGTCGACCAGGCTGACCAGGTCGTGGTCCCGGACGAAGTCGGTGGCCTCGTCCAGGGTGGTGGCGGCCAGGTCGACGATGGTGTGGTCGTCGGGGTGCTCGGCGGCGAGCAGGTCCAGCGCCCGGCGTACCGTCTCGTCGTCGGCCGGACCGCCGACCAGCTCGACCGCCGCCTCCCGGATCTCCCCGGTGATCCGGTCGAGTCGGTCCCAGGCCCGGCGCTGGATCTCGGCGGCGCTCAGCTCGGTGTCGAGGGTGTGCCACAGCCGGGCCTCGAACCGTCGCCGCCCCAGCCGGGGGTCGCGGCCCGGCCCGTCGTCGGTGGCCAGGTCGACGCGGAGTCCGGCGACGAACTCCTCGATCGCGGCGATCGCGGCCGTGGCGGCGGGTTCGACCCGTTCGTGCAGCCCGGGGGCCTGGGCGAGGAGGGCGGGGACCTCGTCTCGGATCAGCGCCGCCGTGCCGGTGAACTGCCCGACCGCCGTCTCGGCGTGGATGCGCGGGACGTCACGCAGCGTCGCGCGGGCGGTCGCCAACGCATCCGGTACGGCGGCCAACCGCCCGGCCAGGTCGGTGAGCCGGACCTCCGCCGGGGCGTACGGGCGGGCCAGGAGGGCGTGCAGGAGCGGGCCGGGGTTGTGCCGCAGCGGGTCCCACTCGTGGCTGCGGATCTCGGTGGACTCGAACAGTGCCCGGTCCACGAAGGAGCTGAGCAGCTCGTGGTCGACCCGCTCGTCGAGGTCGAGGGCGTCGGTGTCCACCTCGGCCAGCGCGTCGGCGGCGTCGGTCAGCATCGCCACGTCCGCAGCGACGGCCTCGGTGCCCAGGTCGGGGAGACGATCGTCGGACCGGTGGTCCCCGAGGGCGGTGGCGAGGCCGGGACGGCTGGTCAGGAGGGCGTCGACGATCCGCCCGGCGAGCGGCACAAACTCTTCCACCCCGCGGACCCTACCCCCACCCCCACCCGCCCGAGGGGTAAGGAAGGGCCCCCTGTTAACGCCTACGGTAGAGAAGGGCACCCTTCTCACTCCGCCCCCGTTAACAAGGGGCCCTTCCTTACCTCGGGGTGGGTCAGGGATGGGTGGGGCGGGTGAGCTGTTCGGCGGCGCGCAGGGCGTCGGCGTACGCCAGGGTGGTGTGCCGGAGGGCGGCCTCCGGGTCGAGCCCGGCCGCGTGGGCGGCGGCGACGGTGGCGAGCAGCTCCGCGCCGAGACGGGCCGCCGGATCGGTGGACGCGTCGGCCGCCGGTGGTGGCACCGTCAACCCGATCCGCCCGGCCCGGTCCAGGATCTTGGCCGCCAGGGCGAGGGCGGGCTGACCCAAGGCGATCCCGTCCAGCACCGAGTCCCGCGCCTTCTCGGCCTGCTTGATCCGCTCCCAGCTGGCCTCGATCTCGGCCAGGCTGCCGGCCTCGGCCCCGGAGAAGACGTGCGGGTTACGGCGGATCATCTTGTCCACGAGCGTCCCGGCCACGTCGTCGACGTTCCACCGGGACCCCTCGGGCAGTTCCTCGGCGAGCCGGGCGTGCAGGAGGACCTGGAGCAGGACGTCACCCAGCTCCTCGCGGAGCGCGTCGGTGTCGTCGGCGCCGATCGCGTCGTACGCCTCGTAGCACTCCTCCAGCAGGAACCGGGCGAGGCTGCGGTGGGTCTGCGCCCGTTTCCACGGATCCCCACCCGGGGAGGCGAGCCGGTCCATCACCTCGACCGCGTCGAGCAGCCGGGCACCGGGCGGGTCCCAGGAGCCGTACATCAGCTCCAGCTCGGCCAGCCCCGGCTCCCGGGCCAGCCGCAGCCCCAGCTCCCGGGCCAGGGACTCGTCGCCCGCCGGTCCGGCCAACCAGACCACCGTGTCGTGGGCGGCCACCGTGTCGAGCAGCGCCGGGGTGGCCCCCGAGTCGACCACCCGCACCTGGGCACCGGCCGCCCGGACGGCCCGGGTCAGCTCGCTCTCCGCGCCTGTCAACACCGGGTTGGCGCGTACGACGTCCCAGGCGGCGGCGGTCAGCAGACCGGCCGGGAGGCGGGGCGAGGTGACGAGCAGGACGATCCGTCGGGTCATGCGCTGTGGTGCTCCACTGCTCAGGGGGCGACCGGGGCGGAATCCCCGGCGGCCGGGCGCGGGCTGGAGATGTCGGTGACCGGGCCGGCGGCGTCGATGTAGGGCAGCGAGTAGAACACCAGCGACTGACCGGTGCTGACCACCGACGGGACACCCACCGGGCGGAACCGGGGGTTGACAGTGGTGCCGACCTTGTCGGCCTCCTCGGTCAGGGCGGTGCTGAGCGCGGATGCCTGCCTGACGAAGGTGCCCTCGCCGAACGCCTGGCGCACCTCGGCGACACCGAGACCGGTCGGGATCGCCCCGGTCTTGGCGATGGCGCGGTACACCGCCATCACCGAGTCGTCGCTGAGCTGCGCGGGGGGCAGCTGGGCGCTCAACGAGGTGGAGAGGTTGAGCCACCGGGTCCAGAGCTTGGCGTACTCGGCGGTCGGGGGGATCCGGAGCTGACCGGCGAGCTGCTCGGGGCTGACGTCGTCGGTGACCTGCACCCCCTGCGCCTGGGCCACCCGGTTGCCCAGCTCGATGCTGACCAGCAGGTCGACGACGTCCTGACGGGTGACGTCGGCGCGCAGCTGCTCGGGGGTCGGGGTCTGCCCGGCCTGCTGCGCCTCCTGACGGACCGCCTCGGTGAAGCGGGACTGGGCGTCGTCGTAGATGTCGTCCACCCGGTCGAGGGAGTACCTCGTGTCACCGACGTACGCGGCCACGTCCGGCGAGGCGTTGCCGCAACCGGCGACGGACAGGACACCGATGGCTGCGACGCTGGCAGCGGCGATGAGACGACGAACACGCATGCGGGTCACTCTCTCACATCCGGTACGGAGGCCATTGCCTCCCAGGTGGTCACTTCGACGCCCCGACCGGGGTGGGTGCACCGAGGACGTCGTCGAGCAGTTGGCCGCACCACTCCAGGAGGGCCTGGTCACGCAGGGGCTCCCCGCCGATGCGTCGGGTGCTCGGTCGGGGCACGCTGACCTGGTCGGTGGCCTGCTTGTAGACCGAGTCCGGGTGGTACCGCTTCAGACGCAACTGCTTGGAGTCGGGCAGCGGCAGCGGGCCGAAGCGCAGGTGCTTGCCCTGCATGCTGACGTCGGTGAGGCCGTACCGGCGGGCCAGGAGCCGGAACCGGGCCACCGCGACCAGGTTCTGCACCGGGGCGGGCGGCTCGCCGTACCTGTCGGTCATCTCGGCGACCACCTCCCGCAGCCGGTCGTCGTCGCGGGCCTCGGCGAGTTTGCGGTACATCTCCAGGCGGAGCCGCTCCACCCCGACGTAGTCGTGGGGCAGGTGCGCGTCGATCGGGAGGTCGATCTTGACGTCGGTCTCCTCCTCGGGCTGTTCCCCCTTGAAGGCCTGGACCGCCTCGCCGACCATCCGGACGTACAGGTCGAAGCCCACCCCCTCGATGTGGCCGGACTGCTCCCCGCCGAGAAGGTTGCCGGCCCCCCGGATCTCCAGGTCCTTCATCGCCACGTACATGCCCGCGCCCAGCTCGGTGTGCTGGGCGATGGTGGCCAGCCGCTCGTGGGCGTGCTCGGTGAGGGGCTTCTCCGGCGGGTAGAGGAAGTACGCGTACGCCCGCTCGCGGCCCCGGCCGACCCGGCCCCGGATCTGGTGCAGCTGGGCCAGGCCGAGCAGGTCGGCCCGCTCCACGATGAGGGTGTTGGCGTTGGGGATGTCGATGCCGGACTCCACGATGGTGGTGCAGACCAGGACGTCGAACTCCTTCTCCCAGAAGCCGACCATCACCTTCTCCAGGGCCTCCTCGCCCATCTGGCCGTGCGCCACCGCGACCCGGGCCTCGGGCACCAGTTCCCGCAGCCGACGCGCCGCCCGGTCGATCGACTCGACCCGGTTGTGCAGGTAGAACACCTGGCCGTCGCGGAGCAGCTCCCGGTGGATGGAGGCGGCCACCTGCCGCTCGTCGTGCGCGCCGACGAAGGTCAGCACCGGGTGACGCTCCTCCGGCGGGGTGGCGATGGTGGACATCTCCCGGATTCCGGTGATCGCCATCTCCAGGGTCCGCGGGATCGGGGTCGCCGACATGGCCAGGACGTCGACGGAGGCCCGCAGGGTCTTCAGGTGTTCCTTGTGCTCCACCCCGAACCGCTGCTCCTCGTCGATGATGACCAGTCCCAGCGACTTGAACCGGGTCGCCGCCTGCAACAGCCGGTGGGTGCCGATGACGATGTCGACGGTGCCGTCGGCGACCATCTCCATGGTCCGCTCGGACTCCTTGGCCGTCTGGAACCGGGACAGCTGCCGGACCGTCACCGGGAACTGGCTCATCCGCTCGGCGAAGGTGTTGAAGTGCTGCTGCACCAGCAGGGTGGTGGGCACCAGCACCGCCACCTGCTTGCCGTCCTGCACCGCCTTGAACGCCGCCCGGACCGCGATCTCGGTCTTGCCGTACCCGACGTCGCCGCAGATCAGCCGGTCCATCGGGACCGTCTCCTCCATGTCCCGCTTGACCTCGTCGATCGCGGCGAGCTGGTCCGGAGTCTCCTGCCAGGGGAACGCGTCCTCCAGTTCGCGCTGCCAGGGGGTGTCCGGGGCGAACGAGTGCCCCTTCGACGCCTTCCGGGCGGCGTAGAGCTGGATGAGCTGGGCGGCGATCTCCCGGACCGCCTTGCGGGCCCGGGCCTTCGACTTCTGCCAGTCCGAGCCGCCCATCTTGTGCAGGGTCGGCTGTTCGCCGCCGACGTACCGGCTGAGCTGGTCGAGCTGGTCGGTGGGGACGAAGAGGCGGTCCCCGGGCTGGTTGCGCTTGCTCGGGGCGTACTCGATCACCAGGTACTCCCGGGAGGCCCCGTTCACTGTCCGCTGCACCAGCTCGACGTACCGGCCGATGCCGTGCTGCTCGTGCACGACGAAGTCGCCGGCCTTGAGCTCCAGCGGGTCGATGGTGTTGCGCCGTCGGCTGGGCATCTTCCGCATGTCCCGGGTCGAGGTGCCCCGACCGCCGGTGATGTCGTCGCCGGTGAGCAGCACGAACCGGGACGCCTCGGCCACGAAGCCGTGCCGGACGGAACCGCAGGTGACCAGCACCTCGCCGGGGGTGGGGGCGGCCGGCACCTGCTCCACCAGGCGGGCCCCCAGACCGGCGTCGCGCAGCACCTCGACGGCCCGCTGGGCGGGGCCGTGACCCTCGAAGACCAGCGCGACCGACCATCCCTCGCCGGACCACCGCTTGAGGTCCTCGACCACCCGGGGGGTCTCCCCGTGGTAGAGGGGGGCGGGTTGGGCGGCGACGGTGACGGCTATCGCGTCGTCGGGGGTGACGTCGCCGGCCTCCGGCTCGTCCTCCCAGGGGCGCCGGGTCGGCGGGGTCTCCCCCTCGACCAGCCCGAACGGGGACAGGGTCCACCAGGGTTGGCGCAGCCGCGCGGCGGTGGCGCGTACCTCGGCCAGGGTCTTGAAGGCTGCGGCGCCCAGGTCCACCGGGGCCTTGCCGCCGACGGCCGCTGCGGCCCAGCTGGCCTGGAGGAACTCGTCCGAGGTACGGACCAGGTCGTGGGCCCGGGTCCGGATCCGCTCCGGGTCGCAGAGGATCACGTGGGTGCCGCCCGGCATGGTGTCCAGCAGCAGCTCCAGCGAGTCCGCGCCGATCAGGGCCGGGGCCAGGGACTCCATCCCCTCCACCGGGATGCCCTCGGCCAGCTTGTCGCAGATCTCGGCAAGCTCCGGGTGCGCCTGCGACAGGTCGGCGGCGCGTCGACGGACCGCCGGGGTGAGCAGCAACTCCCGGCAGGGCGGGGCCCAGAGCGTGGGTACGCCCTCGATGGTCCGCTGGTCGGCGACGGCGAAGGTACGGATCTCCTCCACCTCGTCGCCCCAGAACTCGACCCGGGACGGGTGCTCGTCGGTGGGCGGGAAGACGTCGAGGATCCCGCCGCGCACCGCGAACTCGCCCCGCTTGGTGACCAGGTCGACCCGGGCGTACGCCATGTCGGTCAACCGGCGGGCGACCTCTTCCAGATCGGCCTCGTCCCCGGCGGCCAACTGCACCGGCTCCAGGTCGCCGAGCCCCTTGAGCTGCGGTTGCAGCAGGGACCGGACGGGGGCCACCACCACCCGCAACGGACCGGTCCGCCCGTGGGCGTCGGCGGACCCCGGGTGGGCCAGCCGACGCAGCACCGCCAGCCGCCGCCCGACGGTGTCGGAGCGGGGGGAGAGCCGCTCGTGCGGCAGGGTCTCCCAGGAGGGGAAGACCGCCACCTGCTCGGCGGGAAGGAGGTCGCCCAGCGCGGCGGCCAGGTCGTCGGCCTCCCGGCTGGTCGCCGTCACCGCCAGGACCGGCCGCCCGGCACCCCCCTGCGCGTCCGCCCCGTTGTCTGCGGCGATCGCGGCGGTGGTGAAGGGGCGCAGCGCCGCCGGGGCTGTCACGTCGAGCCCGTCGGCCTGGGCCGCCCCGGAACGGGCCAGGTCCCGGACCCGGGCCAGGGCCGGGTCACCGAGAGCGGCGGCGAGCAGTCCGGCAAGCGTAGTCATTGTCACTTCCCGCGAAAATCGGACGTACCGGAGTCGGCACCACAGATGCGAAAAATCGGGTGCCGACACACGACGAAGACCCCGCGTCCAGTCCAGGACCAGGGGTGGCCACCTCAGGGTATCCCCGCTGCGGAGATCTGTGCGAACACACCGTGTCGCCCGCCTCGTACCCTGATCCCGCCCCGTCCGACCAGCACCTGGAGCGCCCCGGTGAGCTACCCCCCGCCCGGTCCCCCGCCACCCGGCCAGCCGTACGGCAACCCGTATCCAGGCCAGCCGCCCCACCCCGGCGCCGGGTCACCACCACCCGGATACGGCGCGCCCCCACCCGGGGGCTACCCCCCGCCCCCGACCACCCCGGTGACGAAGCGCATCCCGGAGGACCAGCCGTTCGTGGTCCGCCCCAGCATCGCGAAGCGGGGCGGCGTGATAGGCGGTGTGGTCCTGGTGGTGTTCGCCCCGTTCCTCTGCCTGGCCGGCTTCGCCGCCCGCCAGGCCGGTGAAGCCGTGTTCGGCCTGCTCGGCCTGCTCGCCTGCCTGCTGCCCCTGGTCGCCCTGGCGCTGGGCTTCCAACTCTGGTTGATCGCCTCCGGCGGCCCGGTCCTGGCGCTCAGCCCGGCCGGAGTCTGGATCCGCAGCCGACCGACCCGGGGGCAGGCCGTCTGGCTGCCCTGGGAGGCAGTCGCCCAGATCTCCCGCCGCCGGTGGAGCCTGGAGAAGATGCTCGTCGTACGCCCCCACGACCCCCGTTCCGTGCAGAACCTGGGCGTGTTCACCGCGCTGGACAGCGGCGTCCTCCACGCCTTCTACGGTTCCGGCCTGGTGGCCACCCTCAACTTCGCCGACAGGCCGGAGGCCGAGATCATGGCAGCCGTCGCCCACTACAGCGCCGGCCGCTGCCCCATCACCTGACCCTTGCAGATCGGAAGGTTCGGGTCCCTGGGACGGCCCGAACCTTCCAAGATCGCAGTCCACTCGGCTCGCCCTGCGCTTCAGGCGGCCCGGAGGGACGCCGCATCCAGTCGGCGTACCAACCGGCGGGACAGGTGGACCAGTGCCCGGGACTGGTCGGTCCCGATCAGCCAGCGTTCGGCCTCCGACCCGCTGGACAGTTCGAGGAGCAGGCCGGAGGGCGGATTCGGCCCGACCTCCATCCGCCACAGTCCCACCCGGAGCTGGAACACCTCGTCCCCCTGAGCAGCCGTGGCGAGTCGGGACAGGTGCAGGTCGCCACGCCCGGCAACGACTCATCGACGCACTGACCGAGCGGATCGAGTCCGGCGACTATCCCCCGGGGACCAAGCTGCCCTCCGGCACCGAGCTGTGTGCGGAGTTCGGAGTGTCCCGTCAGGTGGTCCGCTCAGCCGTCGACTGGCTCAAGGCTCGAAACCTGGTCGAGGGCGCACCGGGCGCGGGCGTCTTCGTGCGGGAGCGGGACGCGGGGTAGTCGAGGCGTACGACGGCGTTGGTCGGGCGGGCCGACGGATGACCCCACGATTGCGCCACTGTGGACGTTGACCAGGGCAGATGCCCAGTGCGACGGCGGGTTCGCATGGCTGGTGCAAAAGGTCGAAGTGGACTTTAGCCATCACTTTCGTTCAGAACGATAAAAGTCTTGGCTCCATGACCGAAAGATATGGACACCTCAATGGCAAGTCCGTTAGGGTCGGGCCACGAAGATGTTTCGGTGAGGTAACCGACGGCGCGGCTACCTCGCGGGACCTGGCAACGGGGCGCGCCTCACGCCCACGGCCACGGTCACTTCGCCGGGGTGGCACCTCGGCGGAGACCCACAGTCACATCCGATCCGGCGCGACGGCGCGCGCCACGTCCCTGGACCTTCCACCCCCGCCCGCCCGACCCGGCGGCGAAGACCAGCCCGGACAGACCCCCTCCCCGCCCGCCCTCACCCCACCACCCGTCTGAACACGGTCGGGTTCACCCTGCCCGTCGCGCAACCTTCGGCGTCACCTCCGGCACGCCTGCCGATTCCGTGGTCCCGCCCGGCCGTCACCGGCCGTCCGGCGACGCGGGGACGGACAGGTGAGGCTGCCGCGCGCCCGTCACGCCACCACCATCAGGCAACTCCGGTGGAACCAGCCATCGGGATGCCCGACAAAGTCTGACAAAGACCTTGATTGAAAGGTATGCCGGACATGCCATTCCGCTCGCTCGGGTACGGCACATCGAGTCGCCGACCCCGTCCCCCGACACCCGCCGCCGGCCGGTACCGACGTCCCCTCGCCGCGCTGACCCTGGCGTTCACACTGCTGCTCACGACCGCCCTCAACGCCGTGCCCGTGGGGGCGAAGGAGAACGCCGACCAACTGCAGGACCAGGTCCTGACCTGGACGGCAGACAACGACGTCACCGCCTACAAGGACGCCCCGGCCACCGCCGTGGCCGGTCCGGCGACACTGGTCTTCGAGAACAGCGCCGCTACCGGCAACACCAGCGGCATGCAGCACACCCTCACCTTCGAGACCGGTGACCCGAGGTACAACCAGGACGTCGACGTCAACATCCTGGCCGACCCCTTCGACGGCAACGGCGGTCGGTGGACGGTGGACGTGGTCCTCACCCCCGGCACCTACCGGTACTTCTGCGCGATCCCCGGGCACGGCATGATGGCCGGCCTGCTCGTCGTCACCGGTGAGGACGAGGAGGAGGACACCACCGCCCCGACGGTGAGCGCCTCGGTCGCCGGCCAGCAGAACAACGCCGGTGCCTTCGTCGGCGCGGCCACCGTCACCCTGACCGCGAGCGACGCCGAGTCCGGCGTGGAGAGCATCGAGTACTCGCTCGACGGGGCGGCCTTCGCCGCCTACACCGGGCCGCTGACAGTCAACGAGCCCGGCGAGCACCGGGTCGACTACCGGGCCACCGACGTCGCCGGGAACACCTCGGCGGTCCAGTCGGTGGACTTCACAGTCGTCGCACCCCCGGACCCGGACACCACGGCGCCGACGGTGACGGCGAGCCTCAGCGGTGAGCGTGACGGTGACGGGGCGTACGTGGGCGCGGCCACCGTGACCATCTCCGCCTCCGACGCCGACTCCGGCGTGGCCACCATCGAGTACTCCCTCGACAGCCAGCCCTTCACCACGTACACCGGGCCCTTCGCCGTCAACCGACCGGGCCAGCACACCGTCAGCTACCGGGCCACCGACAACGCCGGGAACACCTCGACGGCGGAGTCGGTGACCTTCACTGTGGTCATGGGCGGCACCGACCCGGACTGCGCGGTGCTCGACACCCGTCCGACGGTCTGGTTCGGCACCGTCGACACCGGTCTGCCCAACCGGACGGTCGGCACCGGTTGCACGATCAACAACCTGATGGCCAGCGAGCGGATCTGGCTCAACCACAACGAGTTCATGACCCACGTCCGGGCGACCACCCAGCACCTGATGCACCTCGGTGTGATCAACCGGGACGAGCGTCAGTCCCTCGTCGACTCGGCCCGCGCCTCGAACGTCGGCAAGTCCGACGAGCAGACCGGCTACCGGTCGCTGCTGAGCCGCTCGGGTGCCTCGTTCAACGAGTGGGAGCACGTCGGGGCGGGCGGGTTCAGCCGTAACGCCGACGGCTCGATCACCAGCAGGCCGGTCGACGGCCTGGGGATGCTCTGGTATCCGATCCGCCAGTACGGGGACTTCTCGTTGAAGTTGCAGTGGCGCGACGACGCCCCGGGCGACGGTCGGGCCAACAGCGGGGTGTTCGTCCGCTTCCCCGGCGTGCACCAGCACCCGCAGGAGTCCCGCCCGGAGTGGGTGGCCATCAAGTACGGCCACGAGATCCAGATCCTCGACCGCACCGACGGTGACCAGTACAAGACCGGGTCGGTCTACGGGTTCGACCAGATCGACCTGGACGGGGCCGGTGTCACGCCGAAGGGCACCTGGAACGACTACGAGATCCGGGTGGTCGGACAGCACTACTCGATCTTCCGCAACGGCGAGCTGATCAACGAGCACGTCAACGATCCGGCTGCGGTCTTCACCCCGCCGAGGTCGGACGACCCCGGTGGGGCCGGTCGGCAGAACACGCACGGATACGTCGGTCTCCAGGTGCACGGCGCCACCGACATCGTCAGCTTCCGCAACATCCGGGTCGCCCCGCTGACGCCGTGACCCCGGGCGGGTGACCGAAA
This sequence comes from Micromonospora sp. NPDC000207, assembly GCF_040300925.1. NCBI lineage: Bacteria > Bacillati > Actinomycetota > Actinomycetes > Micromonosporales > Micromonosporaceae > Micromonospora > Micromonospora sp. NPDC000207. The sequence continues at coordinate 5,441 of NZ_JBEPEQ010000111.1, read as the reverse complement.
CCCGCCACCCACCTCCCACCACCGGAGTCAGCCGTGGCCGGCAAGGGCCGCCGGCCACGGCTGACCGACCCGATTGGAACCGCAGTGGAACAGACCGACGTGATCGAGCACCGACCGGAACCGAAGAGACCTCCTCGAACAAGCGGCCTGCGGACCCTGCTGGCAGTGGCCGTGGCGGCGATCACCCTGGGCAGCGCGGGCACCGCCTTCGCCGTCCAGTCCGGGTACTTCGCCGAGAAGCCCGACGGGTGCGTGGCACCGGACCGATCCATCGAGCTGTACGCGGTGGAGCTGCCCCGGGACCCGTCGACCAACCAGGTCCGCCTCGGGTACGGACTGACCCCCCAGTCGGCGTCGTACCCGGGTCCGACGTTGGAGATGATCGAGGGCGAGTGTCTCCGGCTCACCCTGCACAACCAGGTGCCCGAGGCGACCCTGGCCGCGCTGCGGACCGACCCGAACCACCCGCTCGGTGTCTCGCTGCACGTGCACGGGGTCAAGTACACCCAGGACTCCGACGGCACCGTCGAGCCCGGCTCGTACGTCGGCCCGGGCCAGTCCCGCAGCTACACCTGGTATGCCAAGCCGCGCAACAGCAAGACCGGATCCCCGGGTACCGCCGGATACTGGTGGTACCACGATCACGTGGTCGGCGGCAGCCACGGCACCCAGGGGCTCAACGCCGGGCTCTTCGGCGGCCTGGTGGTACGCCGCCAGGGCGATCCCCGACCGGACCGCACCTACGTCAGCTTCTTCGGTGACCGGCAGACGATCAACCTGCGGCGGGGCGCCGAGGTCGACACCTGCGACCCGGTGAACCCGCAGCCGGGACCGACCTGCCTGGTCGCCAAGGTGGGCGAGAAGGTGGAGTTCATCGTCGTCGGGATCGGCAACGACATGCACACCTTCCACCTGCACGGACACGCCTGGGCGGACACCCGTACCGGTCTGGTGGCCGGGGACAACAAGGCCCTCGTCGACTCGATTCCGGTGATCGACAACAAGACCCTCGGCCCTGGTGACTCGTTCGGCTTCACCGTCGTCGCCGGGGACGCGGTCGGCCCGGGGCACTGGATGCTGCACTGCCACATGCAGTTCCACTCCGACCTCGGGATGGCGACCAGCCTGCACATCCTCGACGAGAACGGACAGATGCCGCCGCACCACGGGTCCCACGTGCACGGCCCCGCTGCGGGCTCGGGCGGCGCCAACGCCCCGGCCTCGAACACCCCCGCCGGTGCGGTCGACCACTCCACACACCAGCCCGCCGGCAACTGACCCCACCCTCCCCCACCCTCCCCGTCCCCAGAAGGAGCAGAAATGGCCCATAAACGCCATTTCCGTCTGACCCGACTGCGCACCTCCACCCGCCGCGCCCTCGCCGTGACCTCCGCCGCCGTCCTCACCGCCGGCCTGCTCAGCGTGGTTCCGACCGCCGCCGAGCCGGCCAGCGCGGCACCCCCCACCTGGGGCAGCCGGGTGGTGAACGTCCTGGTCTTCCACGGTCCCGCCGCCGACCAGGCCGACCCGGTCAACCGGGCCACCAACATCATCAAGAGGCTGGGCAGCGAGAACGGCTTCTACGTCCACTCCTCCGACGACCCGAGCGTCTTCAACGCCGACAACCTGGCCCGGTACCGCAGCGTCGTCTTCCTCTCCGCCAACGGGGTGACCCTCGACGACAACCAGGAGGCGGCGTTCCAGGCGTACGTCAAGGGCGGCGGCGGGTTCGTCGGCGTCCACGACGCCGCGTACGCCCAGCCCGGGTCGGAGTGGTTCACCGGCCTGATCGGCACCCGGCCCGCGCCCAGCCTGCCCGCCGCCGAGAAGGTGGTGGAGGCGACAGCCAGCGGCAACAACCCGCCGAACGAGACCGCCCAGCACGCCTTCGACGGCACCACAAGCACCAAGTGGCTGGTCCGGACCAACACCGGCTGGCTCGCCGGCAAGCTCGCCGAGCCGAAGGTGATCAACCGGTACGCCCTCTCCTCGGCAAACGACTCCGCCGGCCGGGACCCGAGGGACTGGACCCTCCAGGGCTCCGACGACGGACAGACCTGGACCGACCTGGACCGGCGGACCGGGCAGACCTTCCCCCAGCGCTTCCAGACCCGGCAGTTCTCCTTCGACAACGACCGGGCGTACCTGCACTACCGGCTCAACATCACCGCCAACAGCGGTGAGCCGCTGATCCAGCTCGCCGAGCTGTGGCTGATCGGCGACGACGCCCCGGCGGCACCGGAGACCAAGGTGCAGGAGGCGGTGGTCCAGGTCACCGACAGGCAGCACCCGGCCAACGAGGGTCTCCCGCTGACCTGGAAGCGGTCCGACCAGTGGATCAACTGGGACCCGAGCCCCGTCGGGCGGGTACACACCGTCGCCCAGGTCGACGAGACCAGCTACGACGCCGGACTCGCCGGCAACGGGCCGTTCCACCCGATCTCCTGGTGCCGTGACTACGACGGCGGCCGGTCCTTCTACACCGGGATGGGGCGTACCGAGCAGAGCTGGACCAGTGACACCCAGTTCCGCAGTCACCTGCTCGGTGCGATCCAGTGGACCTCCGGCACCGTCCGGGGCGACTGCCAGGCGACGATCGCCGCCAACTACCGGGTGGAGCGACTCACCACCACCAACACCTCCGGGCAGCTCGACCAGATCGGCGAGCCGCACGGGCTGACCATCTCCCCCGACGGCTCGGTCTTCTACATCGGCAAGGCGGCCTGCCCGTCCGGCCCGATCGCCAGCTGGGACAACCCCAACGTGGGCCTGGGCTGCGGCACCATCCACCGGTGGGACCCGGAGACCAAGCAGGTCAAGCTCCTCACCACCCTGCCGGTGATGGGCAACCGGGGCAGCGGCAGTGAGCTGGTCAAGAACGAAGAGGGCCTGATCGGCATCACCCTCGACCCGAAGTTCGCCGAGAACGGTTGGGTCTACGCGTTCTGGATGCCGCACGAGTCCATCGACAGGGAGAAGCGGGTCGGCAAGCGGACCGTCTCCCGGTTCACCTACGACAAGCAGGCCGACACCATCGACCAGGACACCCGCAAGGACCTGCTGAGCTGGGACACCCAGATCCACAGCTGCTGCCACGCCGGTGGTGGGATGGCCTTCGACGACGAGGGCAACCTCTACATCGGCAGCGGGGACGCCAACTCCTCCGGCGGCTCCGACGGGTACTCCGGGAACAACTGGACCCAGGAGTACGCGGGCATCTCCTTCCAGGACGCCCGCCGTACCTCCGGCAACACAAACAGCCACGACGGCAAGATCCTGCGGATCCACCCGGAGGACGACGGGACGTACACCATCCCGGAGGGGAACCTCTTCACCGGGCAGGAGGAGGGCGGGGGCAAGACCCTTCCCGAGATCTACGTGATGGGTGTCCGGAACATCTCCCGGCTCAACTGGGATCCGGTCAACAACTGGCTGACCGCAGCCTGGGTCGGCCCGGACGCCGCCTCCCCCAGCCCGGAGCTGGGCCCGGCGAAGTACGAGCACGCCACCATCATCACCTCCGCAGGTAACCAGGGCTGGCCGTTCTGCATGGGTGACAACCAGCCCTACCGGGACCGGAGCAACACCGACGCCAGCGTGCTGGCCGGCTGGTACGACTGCGACAACCTGAAGAACACCTCGCCCCGCAACACGGGTCTGGTGGACATCCCACCGTCCCGTCCCAGCATGATCTGGTACTCCCCGCAGGGCGGCGGCCCGGTCTACCCGACCCGGACCGACGGCAGTGGGCTGCCCTCGTACGTCCTCGGCGAGGAGACCTTCACCCGCCCGTGGCTGCGCGGCGGCGGACAGGCGGTGATGGACGGCCCGACCTACCACCGGTCGGAGGTCGACACGAACAGCGGTGTGGCCTGGCCGGCGTACTGGGACAACAAGTGGTTCATCGGTGACCAGTCCAACTCCAACAACCGGGTGGCTGTCACCGTCGACCCGGCGAACGTGCCCGAGCAGGGGGCCCCGGCCTTCGCCGAGGACCTCCGGGCGATCATCCCGGGCGGCAACGGGGGCACCCAGCTCCAGTCCTGGATGGACGCCAAGTTCGGCCCGGACGGCGCGCTCTACATGCTCGACTACGCGGGCGGCTTCTTCAGCCTGCACGGCAACCAGAAGTTGATCCGGATCGTCTACACCGGCGGGGAGGCCAGCCCGAGCCCGGCCCACGCCTCCGCCCGGGTGACAGCCGCCAGCAACCACCGGACGGTCGCCTTCTCCAGCCACAAGGTGGGCGGGGTGGCCTGGGAGTGGGACTTCGGCGACGGCACCAAGGGATCGACCCAGCCGCACCCGACCCACGCCTACCGCACGCACGGCTCGTACCAGGCCACGGTGAAGGTCACCTACGCCGACGGTACGACCGCCACCGGCACCGTCGACGTGACCACCGGCTGCGTCGCCCCGGACACCCGGGCCACCGTGTGGCTGCTGGACACCGACACCGGGCTGACCAACCGGAAGGCAAACGGTGGCTGCACCGTCAACGACCTGATCGACGACGAGCGGACCTGGCCCAACCAGGGGTCCTTCCTCGCCCACCTGGACGAGGCGATCGACCACCTGCTCAAGACCCGGGTCATCAACAACGAGGAGGCCACCACCCTGCGGGCCGCCGGGGTCGACTCCCCGATCGGTCGTACCCCCGGATACCAGCCCATCTTCGACGGGACCGCGCACTCCCTGGCGGACTGGCGACAGGCGCCCGGGGGCTCCTTCGCCCTGAACCTCGACGGCACCATCCGCAGCATCGGCGGAATGGGCATGCTCTGGTACGCGGGCCAGGAGTTGACCGACTACTCGATCAAGATGAAGTTCCGGGACTCATCCCCCGGCACCACCCGCGCCAACAGTGGGGTCTTCGTCCGGTTCCCGGACCCCCGGATCCCGCTGGAGGACCGGCCCGAGGGAGCCTGCTCCACCCTCGGCTCGGCCCGCACCTCGGAGGCCTGGGTGGCGATCATGTGCGGTCACGAGATCCAGCTCTACGACGGGGCCACCGGTGAGACCCAGAAGACCGGCTCGGTCTACAACTTCCAGCCGTTGACGCTGGACCAGGCGGGGGCCACCCCGAAGGGCCAGTGGAACGACTACGAGATCAGGGTGGTCGGGCAGCGCTACACGATCATCCGCAACGGGGTCGTCCTCAACGAGTTCGACAACGTCCCGGGGAAGCAGTCGTCCCGGGCGGGTGACCCACCGACCGACCTGCGGCAGTTCACCAGCGGGTTCGTCGGGTTGCAGAACCACGGCAACAGTGACGTGATGGACTTCCGGGACATCCGGGTCCGCGCGCTCTGACCGAAGCCGGCGCGGCGGTACGGGGCTCCTCCCGTACCGCCGCGCCGGCCCCCCCCGGCGGGCCCACCCGCCCACCCACCCCGCGCGGCGGCCCGACCGGCGGCCCGCCAACCACATCGGGAGAGCGG
>NZ_JBEPEQ010000110.1:0-19418 GCF_040300925.1 Micromonospora sp. NPDC000207 | reverse complement strand
GCGGCGCTGATCTCGGCGATCGGCCGGGCCGGCTCGGCGGGCATCCGGGAGCTGACCACCCGGCCCGCCACAGTGGGACCGGTGACGGTGGACTCGATCACCGAGCCCCACTCACCGCACTCCGGGCAGCGTCCCACCCACTTCGGCGGCTGGTGGCCGCAGGCGTCGCACTCGTACGCGGGGCGGGGTTCACGCCCGGCCCGACCCCGGCCGGTGGCGCCACCGGCGCGTCCCCGGCCGGCGCCGGCTTGCAGGTTCGATCGGGAGGTCGTCACACCAGGACGCTAACCGTCCCCTGCGACGAAAACACCGCCGGCGTGGTGGTGGCCACGGCGACGGTGTCGTCGATCGACGGGGGAAGGGGGTGTGATCAGTGCCCGTCGCCCTCGATGCCGAACTCGCGTTCGATGATCGGGGTGGGCGGTGCGGCCGGGCTGAGCGGCACGGCGACCGGTGCCGGCGTCGACAGCGTCTGCCCGTTGCCCAGGTCGAAGACCAGGTTGACCTGCTGGCCGGCGAGGAGCGTCTCGTTCAGGCCGATCAGCCGGAGCTGACCGGTGGCGCCGCCGGTGAGCTGCACGTAGCCCTGGGCCGGCACCTCGATCCGGGCCGGCTCACCGGCCGGTGCCGACTCGTCCGGCGACGGGGAGGCGTCCGGCGACGGGGACGCGTCCGGCGACGGGGACGCGTCGGGCGACGGGGAGGCGTCCGGTCCGGGGGAGTCGGACTCGGAGGGCTGGGGTCCGCCGGGGCCGGCGGGCGAGGAGGGGCTGCCCGGGGACTCGGACGGGGTGGGGCTGCCCTCGGTGCCGTCGGTGCCGCTCAACAGCACCTCGCGGGCGCTGTCGGTGGTGACGGTCACGGTGATCGCCTGCTGGGTGTCGTTGTAGAAGAACACACTCAGCGGGGCGTCGTCACCCGCCTGGTAGCCCTCGACACCGGGGTAGTCGACCTGGAGGCCCCGCACCTTGAACCCGTTGTCCGGGGTCTGGATGTTGACGCTCTGGACCGACGGCACCTTCTGGGCGGTCTCCGACACCTGGCCGGTCCCGCAGCCGGCCACCATGCCGGTCACCGCGGCCATTCCGGCCAGCACCACGGCCGCCCGTCGGGGTGCCCTGATCGAGCGCGTCACGTCGGTCCTCCTCGTCACGATCCCCACCCGGGCGTACGCCGGGCGCGGTGGCCATACCCGCGCAGACCGCGTTCAGGGTAGTGGGGGCGCGACGACCGCCGCACGGCGACCCGGGAATGCCGCCTTCCCGGGGCTGCCGGTACCGGCAGTCGGGGCCGCCCTGTCAGACCAGCCGCCCGCTGGCCACGAGCAGTACGACATCGATCAACGCCACCAGCAGTACCGCCCGGAAGGCGGCAGTTCCCCGTCCCGACGGGCGGGCCGAGATTCGGGCGGCGTACCAGCTCAGCGGCGGCACCACGGCGGCGGTGAGCACCGCCGCGAGGCCGAGGGCGGACGGCGGGCCGGGTGGCCCGAGCACCAGCCAGACGGTGGCGGCCAGGAGCAGCCCGGCGGCGGCGACCCGACTCCCGGTCGCCCCGACCCGGTGCGGCAGTCCGCGTACCCCGGTCCGGGCGTCGTCGGCGAGGTCGGGCAGCACGTTGGCGAAGTGTGCCCCGGCTCCCAGGCAGGCGGCCGCCCCGACCAGCCAGAGGGGTGGGGCGGGTGCCCCGGGCAGGGCCAGCACCACGAAGGCGGGAAGGGTGCCGAAGGAGAACGCGTACGGCAGCACGGAGAACGGCGTGGACTTCAACGGCCAGTCGTAGAGCAGCGCCGAGACCAGGCCGGCGGTGGCCCAGAGCGCCGCGACAGGGTTGGTGGTCAGCGCCAGCAGCGGGGTGGCCAGGGCGGCGGCCACCGCTGCCAGCGCGACGGTCCGCCGACCGACGAGTCCCCTGGCCACCGGTTTGTCGGTACGCCCCACGACGGCGTCGCGCCGGGCGTCGAGGGCGTCGTTCGTCCACCCGGTGGCGAGCTGACTCGCCGCCACGGTGCCCGCCACCGCCGCCACCGAGGCCGGTGGGTGCCCCACCCCCCAGGCGAGGAGCCCGGCGACCGCGGTGACCGCCATGGTCGGTTCCGGATGACTCGCTGTAATCAGCCCTAACACCCATCGCGACATAAGGGAAGTCTGGTCGTTACCGTCCAGTCGTGCCACGCTCTGTCCATGCGAGACGTGGGATCGATCCCGCCGTCCGGTCGGCTGCTGCCCCCCAACGACCCTAGGCAGTACGACGAACTCGCCGGTGAGTGGTGGCGACCCGACGGCGCGTTCGCGATGTTGCACTGGCTGGCGCGGGCCCGGGCGGCGCTGGTGCCTCCGGCGACCCGCCCCGGTGCCCTCCTGGTCGACCTGGGCTGTGGTGCCGGGCTCCTCGCCCCGCACCTGACGGGCAAGGGTTACCGGCACGTCGGAGTCGATCTCACCCGCTCGGCACTGGAACAGGCCGCCGACCACGGGGTGAACGTGGTCCACGCGGACGCGACGGCGGTTCCGCTCGCCGACGCGTGCGCCGACGTGGTCGCCGCCGGGGAGCTGCTCGAACACGTACCCGACTGGCGGCGGGTGGTCGCCGAGGCGTGTCGGCTGCTGCGCCCGGGGGGCCTGCTGGTCCTGGACACCCTTAACGACACCGCGCTGAGCCGCCTGGTCGCGGTGCACGTCGGGGAGCGGCTGCCCACCGTCCCCCGGGGAATCCACGACCCACGCCTGTTCGTGGACCATCGCGAGCTACTCGCCGAGTGCCGCCGGCACGGCGTGGACCTGCGCGTACGCGGTGTCCGGCCGGAGGTCGCCGGACTGGTCGGCTGGCTGACCCGGCGGATGCTCCCCGGGGTCGGTCCGGCCGGTAGCCCGCCCCGGATCGTGCCCACCTGGTCCACGGCGGTGTTGTACCAGGGGCGGGGGGTCCGGCGGGGATAGCGGAGAGCGCCGCCGGATGCGGGTGACGGCGTCGCGGCGGGGTAGTGGATGTCGGGAAGGGAGGCGAGGATGACGGTGCACGCGCTGGAGGCGGCCCGACGGTTGGCGCCACGGTTCGCCGCCCGGGCGGCCGGGCACGACCGCGACGGTTCTTTTCCGGTCGACGACTTCGAGGATCTGCGCGAGGCCGGTCTGTTCGGGCTGATGGTCCCCACCGAGCTGGGTGGCCTGGGGGCCACCTTCGCCGAGTACGCGGCGGTCGCCGGTGAGCTGGCGCGGGGCAACGGGGCCACGGCCCTGGTGTTCAACATGCACGCCTCGGTCACCGGTGCCCTCGGTGCGGTGACCGAGGAGCTGGCCGAGTCGCTCGGCGTACCCGACGAGGCGTTGGCCGCCCGGGACGTCCTGCTCCGGGCCGCCGCCGAGGGCTCCTGGTACGCGGTGGCGATGAGTGAACGCGGGGCGGGGGCCCGACTCTCCCGGCTGAGCACCGTCTACGAGCCGGTCGAGGGGGGCTGGCACCTCAAGGGCAGCAAGACCTTCTGCTCGGGTGCCGGGCACGCCGACGGCTACCTGGTGGCCGCGCGCAGCGCCACCGACCCGTCGGTGGTGTCCCAGTTCCTGGTTCCGGCCGGGAGCGGGCTGGAGGTGGAGTCGACGTGGGATTCCCTCGGCATGCGGGCCACCTCCTCGCACGACCTGCACCTTGACGTGACGGTGCCGACCGACCGGTTGCTCGGTGGGGTGGAGGGGCTGGCCCTGGTGGTCGCCCAGCTGATGCCGCACTGGTTGGTGGCCAGTTACGCGGCCGTCTACACGGGCGTGGCCCGGGCGGCGATCGACGCGGTGGCCGAGCACCTCGTCGCCCGGGACCTGACCGGGCTTCCTGCGGTACGGGCGAGGGTGGGGCGGGCCGACGCCACTGTGGCCGCCGCACAGCTCGCCGTGGCCGAGGCGGCCCGTCGGGTCGACGAAGCCCCCGGTGACGAGGAGACCAACCGCTGGGTGTGGCGGGCGAAGCTGCTTGCCGGCACCACGGCGGCAGAGGTGGCGGCCTCCATGCTGGAGGCGGCCGGGACGTCGGCGACCCGGCGTGGACACCCGTCGGAGCGGCTGTACCGGGACGCCCGGTGCGGCTCGCTGCACCCGGCGACCTCTGACGTCTGCGCCGACTGGCTCGGCATCGCGACGCTGGGCGGGGACCCGGACCGCGACGGATCGACCCCCCGGTGGTGACCGGCCCGGCGGTGGGATGCGGTGGGGACCTCCGCTGCGGGGACGTGGACGAGAGGTGGGTGCTGTGGCCGTACCGGTGATCGCGGGACTGGGGACGGCGCACCCGCCCTCGGCCGAGCAGGACGAGCTGTGGGCCGGGTTCTTCTCCGGGTACTTCTCCGGGGCTCCCAGGGCGCTGGCGCAACGGATCTTCGCCAACTCCGGGGTCAGGCGGCGGCAGGCGGTGGTGAGCCCGCTACTGGAGGACGTGTCGCAGTGGCCGACCGAGCGTCGGATGCGGCGGTACCAGGTGGAGGCGCTGCCGTTGGGTCGGGAGGCGGTGGCCCGGGCGCTCGCCGACGCCGGCCTGGCCGCCGATCGGGTGGGGCTGTTCGTGGTCTGCTCCTGCACCGGGTACGCCACTCCCGGGCTGGACATCCTGCTGGCCCGGGATCTCGGCATGGCCGTCGACACCCAGCGGATGTTCGTCGGGCACATGGGGTGTTACGCGGCGCTGCCGGGGCTGGGGGCGGCGAGCGACTTCGTGACCGCCCGGGGGCGGCCGGCGGTGCTGCTCTGCGCGGAGCTGACCAGCCTGCACCTGCAACCGGCGGGCAGCCGGATGGACACCCAGCAGATCGTCTCCCATGCGCTCTTCTCGGACGCCGCCGTCGCCGCAGTGCTCGTTCCCGGCGGTCCGGGGTACGCGCTGCGCGAGGTCGCCTCGGTCACCGACACCAGCACCGCCGACCACATGACCTGGGACGTCACCGACACCGGTTTCCGGATGGGCCTGTCGTCGAAGGTGCCCCAGGTGCTGTCGGTGCACGTCCGGGGGCTGGTGGAGGATCTGCTCACCCGACACGGGACGAAGATGTCCGAGGTGGACGGCTGGGCGGTGCATCCCGGGGGCCCGCGCATCCTCAACGTGGTGGAGCAGGAGTTGGCTCTGCCGCCGGACGGGCTGACCGCCTCGCGGGCGACCCTGGCCGAGCACGGCAACTGTTCCTCGCCCACTGTCCTGCTGATCCTGGACCGGCTGCGCGGTGCCCCACGGCCGCCGGATCGGATCGTCATGCTGGCCTTCGGTCCCGGGCTCACCCTCTACGCCGCCCTGCTCGACCGACGGGCCTGAGCCTCCACGTCCCATGGCCACAGCGGCCGACCGCCCCACCGCGCCTGCGGCCGACCGCTCCACCGCCGCCGACTGCCCCACCGCCGCCGTCGAGGGGGCGGTGGGGCGCGTTCGCGCAGGTGCGGGGGGTCCGAAGGCTCGTTACCCTCGACGGGTGAGTGGCGAGGCGGCTGGCCGGTTCCGTGGTGCCCTGCTGTTCGGGATGGTTCTGGTGACCCTCCTCGGTGGTGGTCTCTGGTGGCGGGCGAGCGCCCCGGAGGCGACCGGTGCCCCACCGGTCGCGGTCCCGCCCGAACTGGTCAGGTGGCCTGCGGACGGCTCCGGCTCGGTCACCGTCGATCCCCGTTCGGGGCGGGCGGCGGCGAGTGCGGGTCGACCGTCGACGTACGGCGGCTTCGCGGCGGGCGGGTATCCCTGGATCAGGCCGGTCCTGCAGGACCAGGCGACCATCACCTCCGGGCAGACGGTCAGGTGGGAGTTCTCTCCCGGCGTGCGCAGCCGGTACGTCCTGGAGTACCGGTGCACCGGGTCCCGGGCCCTGCTCGTGTGGGTCTGGGCGGGGCGGGGCCGGGTCGCCGAGGCGGACCGGTCGGCGTGTGACGGATCGGTGGTCCGGATCGAGATCCCGGGGGACAGCGGGCAGGTCCGGATCAGGATGGGGACCTACCGCCGGGGGTCGGCCGAGGTCCGGATCCAACTGGTCGCCCTACCGGCGGGTCAGCGGGCGAGTGAGACCAGTTCGGCGCGGTAGTCGTCGACCGCCCGGACCTCCGGGTGCACCCGCTGCACGGTGCCGGACCGGTGCACCAGCAGCACAGTGGTGCTGTCGGGGCGGGCCGGCAGGTGGAGGAAGGCCCGCAGCCCGCCGGCCGGGTCGGCCAGGGCCCGGACCGTCTGTGGGTTGATCGGGTGGGCGTCGTCGGAGGTGGGTGTGGGGGCGGGAACCGGGGCGGTGTCGCCGGTCACCGTGACGACTGTGACCCCCTCGGGCACGGCGCTGACCGCGTCGGCGACCTGTGCGGCGCAGACGCACCCGTCGACCAGAATGATCACGGCGGGCAGGAGGCCCCGGAGCGAGATCGGATCCTGGTCGGAGTCGACCAGGTCCAGCGCCGGCAGGGAGTGACCGGCCAGTCCGGTGGCCGTCGGGTACGGCACGACAGTGGGGCGGTCACCGCCGCGTGGCGGCCGGGGCCAGGCCCCGGAGAGCAGGGCGGTGGTGGCGGTGACGGCGATGACCAGCAGGATCATCAGTGGTAGTCCCACCACCCGGCTGCCGGTCCCGCCGAGTCGCCGCTGCCACCGTCGGCGGCGGGCCTCGGCGCGCAGCTCCTGGCGGACGAGGGTGGCTTCGTCGGCGAGGGCGGAGAGGTCGTCGGGGACGACGATCCGGCCCCACTCGGGGGGAAGGTCGGGGAGGCCGTCGGTGGGACCCTGGTCCTCTGCGTCCGGTATGCCCATCGGACCCCCTGAAACCGTCTCGGCCGGGTGGCGTGTCCTCCAGGGTCCCCCACCTCGGTGGTCTGGCGCTACACCTGGGCGCGGCGGGAATTCGCCGGATATCATGGGGTCGACTGCCCTGCCGGGCTCGCGAGTGCCCTGACCAGGGCGCCACCCGGCGATTACGGAGAGTGTTCAATCCACCCGTTTGGCTCCATGTCAAGCGGAAGAAATACCTCTCACATGGCCCCTGAGCTGCGCCAACGGTCAGGACAGCGGTGAGACATCGGTGCCTGAGCGTGTTACCCTAGACACAGCGAAAGGGGTTTCGAACCTATGGTTTTCAGTGTCGGCGAGACCGTTGTTTACCCCCACCACGGGGCCGCACTCATCGAGGCAATCGAGACTCGGGTCATCAAGGGCGAGCCTAAGCAGTACCTCGTCCTGAGGGTCGCACAGGGTGACCTGACCGTCCGGGTGCCCGCTGAGAACGCCGAGATCGTGGGCGTGCGTGAGGTGGTCGGCGAAGAGGGCCTGGGCAAGGTCTTCGACGTTCTCCGGGCTCCGCACACCGAGGAGCCGACCAACTGGTCGCGGCGTTACAAGGCAAATCTGGAGAAGTTGGCCTCCGGTAACCCGCTGAAGGTCGCCGAGGTGGTTCGTGACCTGTGGCGCCGGGAGCGGGAGCGGGGCCTGTCGGCCGGCGAGAAGCGGATGCTCGCCAAGGCCCGCGACATCCTCGTCGGTGAGGTCGCGCTGGCGGAGAAGAGCACCAAGGACGAGGCGGAGACGCTGCTCGACAAGGTCCTGACCGAGGCCTAGTCTGCGCAGCATCCTCATACCCACCCCGTAGCAAGCGAATCCGAGGACCGCGACGTGACCGCGCAGCTCAACCCGCGCGGTGACGTCGCGGTCCTCGTGCCTGCGGCAGGTGCGGGAGTGCGCCTCGGACCGGGTGGCCCCAAGGCGCTCCGGACCCTTGCCGGCGAGCCGCTGCTGGTCCACGCGGTACGCCGGCTCGCCGCCGCCGCTTCGGTGCACACTGTCGTGGTGGCCGCTCCGGCCGCCGAGGTCGACCACGTCAGGCGGCGGCTCGCCCCGGTGGCTCCGGTGACCGTGGTGCCCGGCGGTGCCGAACGTCAGGCGTCGGTCGCCGCCGCCCTGGCCGTGGTGCCGGCCGGTCCGGAGATCGTCCTGGTGCACGACGCCGCCCGGGCGTTGACCCCATCCGACCTGATCGAGTCGGTGGCCGCCGCCGTCCGGGCCGGTCACGACGCGGTGATCCCGGTCCTGCCGGTGGTCGACACGATCAGGAGGGTCGACGCCGGGGAGCAGGCCCTCGGAACTGTCGACAGGTCGACGCTGAGGTCGGTGCAGACCCCGCAGGGTTTCCGCCGGTCGGTGTTGGCCGCCGCCCACGCCGCCGCCGCCGACTCCCTCACCGACGACGCGGGTCTCGTCGAACGGCAGGGCGTGCCGGTGCGGTGCGTACCCGGCTCGGAGTACGCCCTCAAGATCACCAGACCGTTCGACCTGACGCTCGCCGAGCACCTGCTCGCCGCCGGGGCCTGAGTCGCCGCGTACCCTCGTCTCATGATCGTTCCCCGGGTGGCCATCGGCACCGACGTCCATGCCTTCGAGGCGGGGCGGCCCTGTTGGGTGGCGGGCCTGCACTGGCCGGACCAGGACGGCCTGGCCGGTCACTCGGACGCCGACGTCGGTGCCCACGCGGTCTGCAACGCGCTGCTCTCCGCCGCCGGTCTCGGTGACCTCGGGTCCAACTTCGGGGTGGCCGAGCCGGAGTGGGCCGGTGCCCCCGGTGTGGCCCTGCTCGTCGAGACCGCCCGCCGGGTCCGGGCCGCCGGGTTCGAGATCGGCAACGTCTCGGTCCAGATCGTCGGGGTACGCCCGAAGATCGGACCGCGTCGGGCGGAGGCGGAGCGGGCGCTCTCCGAGGCCGTCGGTGCCCCGGTGACCGTCTCCGCCGCCACCACCGACGGGCTCGGTTTCACCGGCCGGGCCGAAGGGCTCGCCGGGATCGCCGTGGCCCTGGTCTACCCGGTCGCGTCGGCCTAGGCTCACCGCGATGTCGAACGACGCCTCACCCGACCGGTCCTCGGCCGACGGCTACCTCCAGCGGGCACAGCTGCTCGCCGAACTCGGCCGGTACGACGAGGCCGCGGCCGAACTCGGGTACGCCGTCTCCCTCGACCCGGCCGACCCGCTGGCGCTGACCATGCTGGCCCAGGTCCATCTGGCTGCCGACCGACCGGGTGAGGCGCGTACCGCTGCCGAGTCGGCGGTCGCCGCCGCACCGCAGTTCGTCCCGCCGCTGGTGGTGCGGGCCCTGGCCCTGGTAGACCTGCGGGAGTACGCCGAGGCGGCCCGGACCGCCGACGAGATCCTGAGAATGGGGCCGGACGACGCGTACGCCCAGCGGAGCGCGGCGGCGATCCTGGCCGGCGCCCGCAACGGGCAGCCCGCGTTGAACGCGGCCTGGCGTGGGGTGGAACTGGCCCCCGAGGACCCCCAGGCCCACCTGGTCCTCGGCCTGGTCGCGGCCCGGATGGAGCTGTTCGACCTGGCGGAACGGGCCTACCGGGAGGCGCTTCGGCTCGACCCGCAGTTGGCCGAGGCCCGGCACGACATCGGGGTGCTCCGGTTGGAGCAGCGACGGTACGCCGAGGCGCTGGAGGACCTGGCCGAGGCGGCGGCGATGAGCCCGGGGCGGGTGGACTCCCGGCGGACCATCTCCACCGGGGTACGCCGCCTGGTGCTGTACGGGGCCGGGTGGTCCCTGGTCGCCACGGTCCTGGTGGCCTGCGTGGCGGCCGGGAACGGCGCGCTGTCCCGGCTCTTCGCCGTGGCGGCGGCGCTCGGCGGTGGCCTGCTGGTCTGGCGCTTCGCGGCCGGGCTCCCCGGGCTCACCGACACCGTCCTGCCCGGGCTGCTGCGCTCCGACCGGCTGCTCGCCATGGCCGTGTTCGCGGTGGCCGCCGGCCCCGTGCTGATCCTGCTCTACGCCGTCTTCGGCACGCCCTGGCCGCTGGTGTTGGCGATCGCCGTCACCGCCGTCGCCCAGGTGGCGATCTACCACCGACCGGTGGCCTGACCCCGGCCTGTGTCGGGCCGGGGCGGCACCGGTCCCTGTCGACAGTCACCCCCGGGGGCCGGCCCAGGTGAAGGCGTAGGCGTCGTCCTCGCAGGTGCGGGCGGCGGCGCAGAGGTCCAGGGGTCGGAAGGTGTCGACCATGACGGCCAGCTCGTCGAAGTAGTCGACGCCGATCGACCGTTCGGCGGCCCCGGGCTGCGGGCCGTGGGTGAAACCGGACGGGTGCAGGGAGATCGAACCCTGTCCGATGCCGGAACCGCGTCGGGCCTCGTAGTTGCCGCCGGTGTAGAAGAGCATCTCGTCGGAGTCGACGTTGTGGTGGTGGTACGGCACCGGGATGGCGTCCGGGTGGTAGTCGACCTTGCGGGGCACGAAGGAGCAGATCACGAAGTTGGGTCCGGCGAAGGTCTGGTGCACCGGTGGGGGCTGGTGGATCCGGCCGGTGATCGGCTCGAAGTCGTGGATGGAGAAGGCCCACGGGTAGAGGTGACCGTCCCAACCGACCACGTCGAACGGGTGGTGGGCGTAGACGTACCGGGTCCAGCCGTTGCGGTGTCGGACCAGCACCTCGACGTCGGTGTCGTCGACCTGCCACGGCGTGTCCGGTCCCCGGACGTCCCGCTCGCAGTACGGGGAGTGCTCCAGGAACTGCCCGCGTACGGAGAGGTAGCGCTTGGGTGGGCCGATGTGCCCTGTCGCCTCGATGGTGAGCAGCCGGGTCGGTTCTCCTCCGGTGGGGACGAGCCGGTGGATGGTGGAGGTGGGGATGACGACGTAGTCCCCGGCGACGGCTTCCAGCACCCCGAACGGCGACTCCACCCGCAGCCCCCCGGTCTCCACGTAGAGGCACTCGTCGCCGGTGGCGTTGCGGTAGAGGGGGCCGGGCCGGTCGGCGAGGACGTACCCGATCCGGACGTCGTCGTTGGCGAGCAGGTACGCCCGGCCGAGCACCGGGTCGGTGTCGGTCCCGTCGAGCTGGTGGGTCCGCAGGTGCCGGGGCTTGAGCGGGAGGTTGGGCACCCGTTCCACGGCGGGCGGGCGGAACTCCTCGGCGGCGACGACGGCGGTCGGGGCGTACCGGTGGTAGAGCAGGGACGAGTCGGCGGAGAAACCCTCCTGGCCCATCAGCTCCTCGGCGTAGAGGCTGCCGTCGGGCTGGCGGAACTGGGTGTGCCGCTTGCGGGGCACCTCACCGACGCGGCGGTAGTACGGCATGTCCCCTCCCGGGTGCCACCTCGACGCGTCCGGTAATCGGACGCTGTTGTCCGTTCCTCGTAGCGTCCCGTAGATTCTTGTCTCGTGTCAACGCAGGTGCCCCGCCTCCTGGCCGGACTGGTGGACGACGCGGCCGTCTTCCCGCCGGGCAGCGCGACACTGCCCGACGCGGTCGCCGGCCACCGTCGACACCGCACCCGGTGGTACGCCGACCTGGTCGGCCCGCTGCTGCTGCCGGCCACCGCCCTGACCGACCTGGCCGGGCTGCTCGCCCCCGACGAGCGGATCGAGGTCGGGGTGATCGCCGACGTTCCGCTCGACCGGCTCGACGCCGCACTCGCCGAGGTCGACCCCCGCGTCACAGTCCGCCAGGTGGAGGCGGCGGTGGGCCGGCGCAGCGAGGACCCGCAACCGGGCCTGACCGAGCTGCTCGCCTTCGTCGCCCGCCACGACGGGCTCGCCGTCCACGCCGAGATCCCGTTGACCTTCGGCCTGATGGGTGCCCTGGACACCCTCGCCGAGGCGCGCAGCGTCCCGCCGTCGCCCGTCCCGCCCTCGCCCGTCCCGCCCTCGCCCGTCCCGCCGTCGCCCGTCCCGCCGTCGCCCGTCCCGGCTTCGGTGGCGGCGAAGTTCCGCACCGGCGGGCTCGCCGCCGAACTCTTCCCCACCCCGACGGAACTGGCGGCGGTCATCTGCGCCTGCCGGGACCGGGCCCTTCCGTTCAAGCTGACCGCCGGGCTGCACCACGCGGTCCGCCACCGCGACCCGGAGACCGGTTTCACCCATCACGGCTTCGGCAACGTGCTGGCCGCCGTCCTCGCCGCCGACGGCGGGGCCGACGTGTCGACGGTGGCGGCGCTGCTCGCCACCACCGACCCGGTCCCCCTCGTCGAACCGGCTCGTGCCGCCCGCGACCGGGTTCGTCCGCTCTGGGTCGGGTACGGCTCGTGCAGCATCCTGGAACCACTGACCGATCTGATCCGGCTGGGGCTGGTGAACGGGGGGTACGACGCATGACCTGGGTGACTGGCGCGAACGGGTCGCCGTACGGGGTGACCAACCTGCCGTACGGGGTGTTCCGACGGTCCGGGGACCAGCCCCGCATCGGCGTACGGATCGGGGATCTGGTCCTCGACCTGGCCGGGGCGGAGGCCGCCGGTCTGGTGCTGGCCGGTGGGGCGCTGTCCCGCCCGACGCTCAACGAGTTCATGGCGCTCGGCCGACCGCAGTGGACGGCGGTCAGGCAGCGGGTGACCGAGCTGTTGACCGACTCCGCACATCAGGAGGCGGTGCACCCCCTGTTGATCGGCCTGGCGGAGGTGGAGTTGCTGCTCCCCTTCGAGGTGGCCGACTACGTCGACTTCTACTCCTCGGAACACCATGCCGCGAACGTCGGGCAGATCTTCCGTCCCGGCCAGCCTCCGCTGCTGCCCAACTGGAAGCACCTGCCGATCGGCTACCACGGGCGGGCGGGCACCGTCGTGGTCTCCGGCACCCCTGTGGTGCGACCCCGTGGGCAGCGGGCCACGCCCGAGGGGCCGGTCACCGGCCCCTCGGCGCGCCTCGACATAGAGGCGGAGATCGGCTTCGTCGTCGGGGTTCCCAGTCCGCTCGGGAGCCCGGTGGACGTGGCCGACTTCGCCGACCACGTCTTCGGGGTGGTGCTGGTCAACGACTGGTCCGCCCGGGACATCCAGGCTTGGGAGTACCAGCCCCTCGGCCCCTTCCTGGGCAAGTCCTTCGCCACCTCGGTGTCGGCCTGGGTGACTCCGCTGGAGGCGCTCGGTGCGGCGTTCGTACCCGCTCCGGAGCAGGACCCGGTGGTCGCCGACTACCTGCGCGACGTCCCTCATCTGGGGCTTGACCTGCGAATCGCCGTCGACTGGAACGGCGAGCGGGTCACCGAACCCCCCTTCGCCACCATGTACTGGACCCCGGCCCAGCAGCTCGCCCACCTGACAGTCAACGGTGCCTCCCTGCGCACCGGTGACCTCTACGCCTCCGGCACCGTCTCCGGGCCCGACCGGCGGCAGGTCGGTTCGTTCCTGGAGCTGACCTGGGGTGGGACCGAGCCGGTCACTGTCGCGGGGGAGAGCCGCACCTTCCTCGCCGACGGGGACACCGTGACGCTCACCGCCACCGCGCCCGGAGTGGACGGCACCGTCGTCGCCCTCGGCGAGGTGACCGGGACCATCAGTCCGCCCCGCTGACCGAAATTGGTCGGTGTCGGCATTGCTCCGACACCTCCACCGCGTTCTCCTTCGGCTTCTCCGTCGCACCGGCTGTCCGATCGGGACGGGTCGCTGCCGCGTTGATCGAGCCGGGTTCCCGACGTCGGGGCGTACGCCGGGACCCGGTCGGCGCCGTGACTCGACGGCGCCGACGTCGTGACACGTCCGAGCCGACAGGAGAAGAACGATCATGATCGACCTTACCGGCGCCCAGTGGCGCACCAGCAGCCGCTCCAACGACCAGGGGCTCTGCGTCGAGGTGGCGGACAACCTCGTCGGCACCGTCGGCGTGGTGGCGGTCCGGGACTCCAAGGACCCGTCGGGCCCGGCGCTGGCGGTGAGCCCGCAGGGCTGGAGCGCGTTCGTCGGGGCGCTGCGCACGGGGCAGCTGCCGGCCTGACCGTACCGGGCGGATCCGGCACCGTGGCCGGGTTCCGCCTGGATGGCCACCAGCGGCGGACACCTCCGCCGCTGGGGCCACGTCGGTGGCGCACGGCCCGTACGGTGACCGTGGCCTCGACCGTCCCCATTCCGGCGCGGGCGGCCTGACCGGGGCGGCGGCGACCCTCCTCGGTAGGGTGCCCGGCGGAGGTGGGGTATGGGTTTCCCGAAGGGACGAAGGTTCGTCGCAGCGGTCGTCGCGGCGCTGATCTGCGTCGGGCTGGTCGGTGTCGTCGTGTACCGGGTACTCGCACCCGCCGAGGTGGTCACCCCGGCCACCGCCGCTCTGCCTCCGGTGGCCGATCCGGAGCCGAAGGTGGTGGCCCGGCTTCCGGTGGCCCCGCTGATCGTCGAAGGCCGGTTCCGCGTCTACGCGGCCACCCGTCAGGTGTACGCGGACAGCCCCGTCGACGGTCGGTCCCGCAACACCCCGTACTGGTCGTACCGGCGGTGGCCGGCTCAGGTCAGCGGGGTGGTGGCGAACGGCACCACCGTGCTGAGTCGTTGGTCGGACGGGAAGCTGGTGGCGCTGGACGCCCTGACCGGTGAGGTGGCCTGGCAGGCCGACGGGCCGGAGCCGGCCGAGGGTTGGACCTCCCGGCGGACCGGGGCCGACGCGGTCTGGGATCCGCCCGGACTCCTCGCGGCCCGCGACGCGGCGGGGGGCACGGTCGTCGTGGTCTCCGGTGCCGAGCGGTTGAACGCCTTCGCCGTCGCCGACGGCCGGGAACTCTGGACCGTCGAGGTGGACGGGTCCTGCCGCTCCGACGTGGGCACCACGTCGGCCGGGCAGTTCGTCGCCGTCGACAGGTGCGCCGAGCCGGTGGTCGAGTTCCGCGACCTCGCCACCGGGGAGCCCGCCGACCGGTGGCAGCCCCCGGGTGCCACAGCCGAACTCGGTGCCACCCTCGTCGGGTGTGCCGCCGTCCGGACGAACTGCCGGGGCCTGCGTACGACGGGTGCGGACGGGGACGCGACCCGGGGATGGTTGGTCGGCGGGAGGGCACCACGGCCGGCCCCGGCACTGGACCCGGTCGGTGCCGAGCTGGACGGGGAGCGGGTGGTGACGGTGACCGACCACGGGGCGGTCGCCCGATCGGTGCGCACCGGGGAGGAGCTGTGGCGTCGGGGGGACCTGCCCACGGGGACCCGGATCCTCGCCGTCCAGCCCGGCCGGGTCCACCTGCTCACGCCGATGCGGGGGCTGATCACGCTGGATCCGAGCACCGGCGCGGAGCACTCCCGGTTCGCGCTCGCGGCGGGTCGGGACGGGGTGGGCTGGGCGCCGGGTCGGGCGTACGCCCAGGACGGCTACCTGGCGGTAGAGCGGCTGAAGGAGCCGGTCGCGCCGGACGCCGACGACTCGCGGTACTTCCTCACCCCGGAGGCGGTGGTCCTCGCCGCGACGTGAACGTCCATCGAATTGGACATAGCGTCAGATAACTCTTAAAATTCCCCCGTGCGAGTCCTGTCAGCCGTACTCGGTGCCGTAATGGTGCTGGCCGTCCCGGGGGTGCCGGAGCGTCAGGGGTCGGCCCAGGCCGTCGTCCTCGCCCGTACGGTCGGGGTGGACATCACCGTTCCCGCCGCCGTCAACCTGGGGACCGGGTTCGTCGGGGGAGTCCTGACCGGGCAACTCGGCACTGTCGCGGTCCGCGACCAGCGAGGCCCGGTCAACCCGAACACCTGGATCGCCACCGTCTCGGCGACCGCCTTCGTCACCGGCGTCGGGGGAGCGGATCGGACCATCGCCGCCGGTCAGGTGTCGTACTGGTCGGGGCCGGCGGTCCGGACCACCGGCGGCGGGATCCTCCTGCCGGGGCAGTTGACATCGCTTCAGGCGGTCTCCCTGGGTGCCACCCGGGAGGCGTTCCGCAAGACTGCGGGAAGCGGCAACAACACTGTGGAGTGGGTGCCGACCATCCGGATCTCCATCCCGGCCGGAGTGGTGGCGGGCACCTATCGGGGCACCATCACCCACTCCGTAGCCTGATCGGGCGAAATGCACCTTTGTGGGCTTTGTGAGCTTTCTGTCGGTTTAGCCTGGTCGTCATGAGGAAGCCACTTCTTGCCCTGGCTGCCGGGGCTGCGGTGCTCACGATGGCGACACCGGCCGCCGCCGCGCCATCGGGGGACACCATCGTCACCTTCACCGTGTCCACCGCCAACCTGGACATCTCCGTGCCGCCGTCGGTGAACCTCGGTGCCGTCTTCGCCGGGTCGACAGCCAGCGGTCAACTCGGCAACGTCACGGTCACCGACAGCCGGGCCGCCCTCTCGGCCACCTGGACGGCGACGGTCAGCAGCACCGCCTTCACCACCGGCGGCGGCACCGGACCGGAGACCATCCTGCCCAACCTGGTCGAGTACTGGTCCGGACCGGCGGTCAACACCACCGGGACCGGAACCTTCGTTCCCGGCCAGACCACCTCCGCCGACGCGGTGACCCTGAGCCTCCCCCGGGTCGCGTTCTCCAAGACCTCGGGCGCCGGCAACAACACCGCCACCTGGAACCCGAGCATCCGGATCACCATTCCGGCCGGCGCTGTCGGCGGCAGCTACACGGGGGTGATAACCCATTCGGTGGCCTGACCGCACCCTGATCGGCACCCTCGCCCTGGCCGTGGCCCTCGTGGTCACCGCCGGGGCACCGGTGCGCCCGGCCGAAGGGGCTGCCCCCACGTCGGCCCGACAGCCCGTCGCCGCAGTGGCCCACCCGGTCACGGCGGCGCAGCCCGACTGGCCGGAGGACGAGCAACCAGGCATCCGGCCTGTCGACCGGGACCGGCCGAGGACCCCGACCGCCGGGCCGAGCCCGACACCGACCGGCCCCGCCGCCGAGGTCGGCATCCGGCTGCTCGACGCCCCGGTCAACCGCCGGGACGACAGCCGGGCCCACAAGTACGTCGTCGACCACGTCAAGCCCGGCACGACGATCAAGCGGCGGGTGGTGGTGAAGAACCCGTCGACGATCCGCCGGGACGTCGCCGTCTACGCCGCCGCCGCCGACGTCGACGAGGGCGGGTTCCGGTTCGCACCGGAGCGGTCCGAGAACGAGCTGAGCAGCTGGATCGACGTCGACCGGACCGAGGCGAACCTCGCCCCGGACGAGGAGGAGACCGTCCAGGTCACCATCACGGTGCCCCGACAGGCCTCCGCCGGTGAGCGGTACGCAGTCGTCTGGGCCGAGGTCTCCGGGGTCGACGAGGAGAACGTCCGCAACATCGGGCGGACCGGGGTCCGGGTCTACCTGTCGGTCGGGCCGGGCGGCGAACCGCCGTCCAGCTTCGACATCGGGGGCCTGACCGGCTCCCGTCCCCCCGACGGCAACCCGGTGGTGACCGCAGAGGTCCGCAACACCGGCCGCCGGGCCCTGGACCTCGCCGGTCAGCTCTGGCTCACCGACGGGCCGGGGGGCCTCGCCGTCGGACCGGTACGCGCCGAGGCGAAGACCCTCGCCCCCGGCGCGAGCACCACAGTCCACGTCGTGCTGGACAGCCGACTACCCGACGGACGGTGGACTGCCAAGCTCGACCTCGCCAGTGGCTGGACGAAGGGAACAGTCACCGCCACGGTGACCTTCGGGGCCACACCGGCGCTGGTCGCTGACGACGAGCCGGCACCCTGGGTGCTCACCGGCGGACTGATCGCCTCCGCCCTGGTGCTCACCCTCCTGGGCGGGTACGCGTACCGTCGGCGGACCCGGAGCGTCACAGTCGCCCCGGCGTAGCCGACGTCTCCCCGCCCCGAGGAGGACGACCCCCCGCCCGGCGTGGCCGATGCCTCCTCCCGTCAGCCGAGGGCGACCTCGGCGGCGGCGAGGAAGACGTCGTTCTCCTCAGGGGTGCCGATGGTGACCCGGACACCGTCACCGGCGAACGGGCGGACGATCACCCCCCGGGACTCGCACGACCTGCCGAACTCCACCGCCCGGTCGCCGAGCGGCAACCAGACGAAGTTCGCCTGGCTGGCGGGCACGTCCGGGACGAGTTTGCGCAGCGACTCGGTGACCCGCTCCCGCTCGGCGACCACCAGGGCACAGCGTCGGCGTACCTCGTCGGCCTCGGCGAGCGCGGCGAGCGCGGCTGCCTGGGCGGCCATGCTGGTCGAGAAGGGGGTGACCACCTTGCGGACCGCCGCCGCCACCGCCGGGGCGGCGACCAGGAAACCGATCCGCAGACCGGCCAGCCCCCACGCCTTGGACATCGTGCGCAACACCACCACGTTCGGGCGGTCCAGGTAGCTCAGGCCGTCGGGCACCTGCGGGTCGGTGACGAACTCCCGGTACGCCTCGTCGATGACGACAAGGACGTTCTCGCCCACCGAGTCGAGGAACCGGTCCAGCTCGGCCTTGCGGACCGCCGTACCCGTGGGGTTGTTCGGGTTGCAGACCAGGACCATCCGGGTCCGGTCGGTCACCGCCGCCGCCATCGCCGCGAGGTCGTGACCGTGCCCTGCGTCGTTGGGCACCCGCACGCTCGTCGCGCCGCTGGTCGCCGCGATGATCGGGTACGCCTCGAAGGAGCGCCACGAGTAGAGCAGTTCGTCCCCGGGCAGGCAGGTGGCCCGGACCAGGTGCTCGGCCAGTGCCACCGAACCGCAGCCGGTGGCGACCTGGTCGACGTCGACGCCGTACCGCTCGGCGATGGCCTCGCGCAGCGCCACCACACCCATGTCCGGGTACCGGTGCGAACCGGCCACCGCCTCGGTCACCGCCGCCACCACACCCGGCAGCGGCCCGTACGGCACCTCGTTGCTGGCCAGCTTGATCGCCTCGGGGAGCCCCAGCTCGCGGGCCAGGTCCGCCGGGCTGCGACCCGGTACGTAGTTGGGTAGCGCGTCGAGGTCGGCGCGGGTCAACCGCAGCGGCTGCTGAGGCGCAGGGGTCTGCGTCATGACGTCTCCTTCTCCGGCTGGGGGTTCTCGGAGCCGGGGGTGGGGGTGCCCGCCGTCCGGGGGACCTGGATCATCACGGTCTGGGCGCGTTTGTCGTGCAGGGCCTGCCGCAGCGGGTGGTCGAACAGCGGCGAGAGGGCGTCGATGAGCTGGAGTATCAGACCCAGCCCGCAGCAGTACCAGAGCAGGGTCGGCAGGCCGAGGGTGTTCCACCGGCGCAGCGACCTGCCGAACCCGAGCGGGGCGTCCTCGGCCATCGGGACGGCCCGGATCCGCATCATCCGCTTGCCGAACGTCTGACCGCTCGACGCCATCGCCGGGACCTCGTAGGCGAACCAGAGGGCGGTGGCGATCAGGAGGATGGCGACCTGGAGACCACCGGCCTGGTCGCCGGGCGGCGGAAGCCCGTCGGTGGAGGAGTCACCGGCGATCGCCCGGCGCATCACCTCCCGCCAGTACGGCGTCATCTCGTCGACGTAGCGCCAGACGAACCAGCCGTTGACCACCGCGTTGAGGGCGAACACGATGCCGAAGTCGATCAGCCGGGCGACCAGCCGGGCACCGTACGAGGCGAGCGGGAAGCCGTGCGGGCGCGGGGCGGGCGGCCGGATCGCCCACGCCTGCTGGGGCCAGCCGGGCGGGGCCCCGTACCCGGGGGGCCAGGGGGGCTGCCCGGGCGTGCCCGGGGGCGGCCCCGACCAGCCGGGTGGGGGCGGGGTGCCCGGCTGCTGGGCCTCGGGGCCACCGGGCGCCCCGAGCCCCGTGGAGCCGCCGGCTGCGCCGGAGTCGCCGGG
>NZ_JBEPEQ010000109.1:0-19421 GCF_040300925.1 Micromonospora sp. NPDC000207 | reverse complement strand
CCCAGTGGTCCAGCCCCGCCCGGTAGCCGGCCCCGGACCGGTGGTCGGCGAGCGCCCGACCGAGGTCGGCCACCGTGACAGCCGGCGATGCGATCGCGTGTCCGGGGTCGTCGTACACCGCCCGGAGCTGCCCGATCAACAGGTCCAGCCCGACACCGTCGACGACCAGGGCGTCGATGCTCAGGTGCAGGATCCCCGACCCGTCGGCCAGCCGGGTCACCGCCACCGTCCAGAACGGGTAGTCGTCGGGGCCGTACGTCCGGTTCACGAGTCGTCGACGGGTCGCTGCGGCGTCCCCGCCCACCGGCATGTCCCAGGGCGGCGGCTCCTCGGCGACCCGTTGGCGACCGTCGGTGGTCACAGTCGACCGGAGCGCGTCGTGCTGGCCGACGAGCCGTCCCCAGGCGGCCCGGAGCCGGGAGACGTCCAGGTCGGTGACTGTGAACTCCCGGTAGATGTGGCATCCCACGCCGTCCGGGTCGGTGCTCTTGCCCAGCAGGTACGCCTCCTGCAGAGCGGTGAGCGGGAACGGTTCGTACCGTCGGTGGGGTTCGGGGCGGACCACAGGTCGCAGCCCCCCGGCTCCGGAGTCGGTGCCGGAGACGGCCAGGTCGGCGACGGCCCGGGGGTCTGCGCACCGGCGGAGGGCGTCCATCGGCAGGTCCACCCCGAGAGCCGTACTGATCTCCAGCAGGGCTCGGGCGGTGGCCAGTGAGGTGAGGCCCAGCCCGGCCAACGGCGTGTCGGCGGTGACCTCCGTACCGGGAGGCAGCACGTCGACGAGGACCCGTAGGACCGTCGTGAGGGCGTCGCCGGTACCGGTCTGCTCGTCCATGGTCCTCCCGCTCCCCGACGCTCGTCGGCCGCACCGTACGTCCGCCCGCGATCGGTGGGCTGCTCAACTCTGGGCAGCGGGGTCCCCCGGACCGCCGGACAGTGTCCACCGTGGCGGTCAGACCGAAGTCCGTGTGGGTCTTTCCCGGGCAGGGGGCGCACCGCGTCGGCATGGGCGGTGACCTGTTCGACAGGTTCCCCGAGTGGTGTGCCGTCGCCGACCGGGTCGTCGGCGTGCCGGTGGCTGAGATCTGCGCCAGTGAGACTCACCTGCGGGACACCCGGTTCGCCCAGCCCGCCCTCTTCGTGGTCAACGCCCTCAGCCACCTCGCGCTCGCCGGGGAACCGGAGCCGGACTTCCTGGCCGGGCACAGCCTCGGCGAGTACAACGCCCTGGTCGCCGCCGGGTGCCTGGACTTCGAGACGGCCCTGCGGTTGGTCTGCCGTCGGGGTGAGGTGATGGCCGGTGCGCAGGCCGGTGGGATGCTCGCCGTCGTCGGGGCCGGTCTCGACCGGATCCCCGACCTGCTCGCCGCCGCCGGCGTCCACGACGTCGACGTGGCCAACGACAACGCCGACGACCAGGTCGTCCTCGCCGGTCCGCACGCCGCCCTGACCGTCGCCGAGGACGCCGTCCGGGCCGCCGGGGTCGGCAGGTGTGTACGGCTCACCGTCGCCGGGCCGTTCCACTCCCGACACATGAGACGGGCGTCCCGGGAGTTCGAGTCGGCCCTGACCGGGGTCCGGTTCGCCACCCCCCGGGTGCCGGTGGTCTCCAACGTGACCGCCCGCCCCCACGACCCTGCCCTCCTGCCCGACCTGCTGGTGTTGCAGGTGCACCGACCGGTCCGGTGGCGCGAGACGATGCGTCACCTGGTCGACGCCGGGGTCCGGACGGTCCGGGAGGTCGGTCCCGGTCGGGTCCTCACCGGACTGTTCCGCCCCGTCCTGGCCGCCGCACCCCCGTGGCTTCCGTCCGGTCCCGCCTCACCCGTGCCTGTCGCGCCCGGTCCCGCCCTGCGCCGGTCGGCACCGTCGGCCGTTGCGCCGACGCCCGCCGACCCCGCCTCGCTGGGATGCCCCCGGTTCCGGGCCGACTACGGGGTGACCTGGGCCTACCTCGCCGGTGCGATGTACCGGGGGATCAGCTCCACCGACCTGGTCGCCCGACTCGGACGGGCCGGTCTCCTCGGGTTCTTCGGGGCCGGCGGGTTCCCCCTGGAGCGGGTCGAGGCGGCCGTACGGTCCCTGACCGGGGATCCAGGTCCGGGCAGGTTCGGGATGAACCTGCTGGCCATGCCGGACAACCAGGCCCTGGAGGCCGCCCTGGCCGACCTCTACGTCCACCACGACGTCAGGTACGTCGAGGCCGCCGGGTACACCTCCGTCACCGCCCCGGTGGTGCGGTTCCGGTTCGCCGGGGCGCACCTCGTCGGAGGGACACCGACCGCCGTCCGGCACGTGGTGGCCAAGGTGTCCCGGCCCGAGGTGGCGTCGGCGTTCCTGCGGCCTCCACCGGCGCAGATCCTCGACCACCTGGTGACCCGGGGTCTGCTCACCCCGCAGGAGGCCGCCGTCGCGGCACGGCTCCCGGTGGCCGGGGACGTCTGCGCCGAGGCCGACTCGGCCGGACACACCGACGCCCGACAGGCGATCACCCTGGTTCCGGACGTCGGTGCGCTCCGGGACGCGGCGATGGCGCGGTACGGGTATCCGAAGCGGATCCGGGTCGGCGCGGCCGGTGGCCTCGGCACCCCCGAGGCGGTCGCGGCGGCCTTCGTCCTCGGGGCGGACTTCGTGGTGACCGGGTCGGTCAACCAGGCCACCCCGCAGGCGGGGACGTCACCCCTGGTGAAGGAGATGCTGGCCGCCGCCGGGGTGCAGGACACCGCGTACGCCCCGGCCGGGGACACCTTCGAGCTGGGCTCCCGGGTGCAGGTGCTGCGCCGGGGCACCCTCTTCGCCGCCCGGGCCAACCAGCTCCTCCAACTCCACCAGCGGTACGGGTCGTGGGAGGAGGTGCCCGAGTCGGTCCGGGCCGCCGTCGAGCGGACCACGTTCCGCCGGTCCTTCGCCCAGGTGTGGCAGGAGACCGAACGACACCACGCGGCCACCGGCCGGGCCGTCGAGGTGGCCCTCGCCGATCCGCGACGGCGGATGGCCCTGGCGTTCCGGTGGTACTTCGCCCACTCCACCGAGGCCGCCCTGCGCGGTGACCCGGAAGAGCGGGCCAACTTCCAGGTCCACACCGGGCCGGCGGTGGGGGCCTTCAACCGGCTGGTCCGGGACACCCCGCTCGCCGACTGGCGACTACGGCACGTCGAGGTGGTCGCCGACCTGCTCATGCGGGGTGCCGCCGAGGTGCTGGCCCGGCCACATATCAATGGCCACTAATGAGCAGCCCGGGACGCCGACCCGAAACTACCGTGACCGAGCGTCCACCGATCGGTGACAGCAGAGGAGTGCCGATGACCGCGACTTCCAGTCGACAGTTCGTCCTACCGGTGGCGCAGGCCCAGACCTCGCTGGCGCGGGACGCGATCCTGCACTCGGGCAACGCCGGTGTGATCGTGGAGCGGACCGGCCAACTGCGGGCCGAGTTCCGCTCCGAGGGACGGCAGTTCGCCCGGGAACTATCCGAGTACATCAACACCCGGTACGCGGGGATCGTCTCGGTCTTCGTCTACGAGGAGACCTTCGGCGTCAAGGACCGACTCCACTGGCTGATGCACATCTCGTCCCTGCACGCGTACGAGACGTTGGTGCAGATGGGCAGCCAGGACGCCGGATGGCGGGACATCATCATGCGCCAACGGATCCCCGACGAGCGCGGCGGCGGCTCCTGGGACCGGATGTTCGTCGACGGGGGTCTGCAGGAGACCGTCCTGATCCCCTCCGCGTTCGGCATGTACGGCACCTCGTCGTCCACCCCGGACTCGGTGACCACCACCCCCGACGGTCCGGCCACGTTCGCGGTCCCGGTGGCCCGGCAGCAGACCGACGTCCCGGTCGACGAGCAGCTCGACTCGACCACCTGCGGGATCCTCATGCACCGCGTCGGCGAGTTGCGTTACGAGTTCCGGGCGGAGGGTCGGGCGTTCGCCAGGGCGCTCTGCGAGAGCTGGAACCGGGCCCTGGCCGGTCACGCCACCATCTACCTGTACGAGGAGGCGTTCGGCCGCTCCGACCGGATCCACCACTTCATCCACCTCAAGTCGATCAGCTCCTACTACACCCTGATGGGCGTACGGGCGATGAGCGACCCGGCCACCCGGGAGGTCTTCACCAGGCAGTGGATCCCGGACGAGAAGGGCGGGGGTGGCTGGGAGCGGATGTTCGTCCAGTCCAGCCTCACCGACCTGGCCCTGACCCCCCAGCACTGGGGGATGTACGCGACCACGTCGGAGGGGTGAGGCATGCCCGACAGCCTGCACGCCGCGTTCTCCCGTCGGGCGACCGAGCTGCCCGCCCGGGTCGCTGTCAGCTGCGGGGGCGACCAGCTCACCTACGGGGAGTTGGCCAACGCCTCCGAGGCGCTGGCCGACCGGCTCCGCCGGTGCGGGGTACGCCGGGGAGTCCGGGTGGGCGTCTGCGTCGACCGCTCCGTCGACCTGGTGGTCTGCCTGGTGGCGGTGCTCAAAGCCGGCGGGGCGTACGTCCCGGTGGACGCCGGGAATCCGGCGGCCCGGGTGGCGTACGTCCTCGGCGACGCCGGGGTCCCGCTGACAGTGGCGGTGACCCGTACCGCCGACGCCCTCGCCGACTGGTCCGGACCGGTCCTGTGGACCGACGCCGACGAGTCGGACGACCCGGTCACCGAGGCCGAAGCCTGGGTGCCCGCCGAACCCGACGACGTCGCCTACGTCATCTACACCTCCGGGTCCACCGGTGCGCCGAAGGGTGTGGAGGTGACCCACCGCAGCGCCGTGGCCCTCCTGGTACACGCCGGTGACCTGCTGGAATGTGACGACCTGGACGTGTGGTCGATGTGCCACTCGGTCGGGTTCGACTTCTCGGTCTGGGAGGTGTGGGGGGCCCTGTCCACCGGGGGGAAGCTCGTCGTCGTCCCGTCCGGGGTGACCCGGAACCCGACGCTCCTGCTCGACCTCCTGCGCCGGGAACGGGTCACGGTCCTCAACCAGACCCCCTCGGCGTTCCGGGGACTCGTCGCCGTCGACGCGACAGCACCCGACCCCGTCGGGCTGGACCTGCGACTCGTCGTCTTCGGTGGGGAACGCCTCGACGTGGCCACCCTGGCGCCGTGGATCGCCCGGCGCGGCGACGCCTCCCCCCGGCTGCTCAACATGTACGGCATCACCGAGGTCACGGTCCACGCCACCTACCGGTGGATCACCGCCGCCGACCTGGACCGCCCGACGGTCAGCCCGATCGGTCGGGCCCTGCCCGGGATGCGGGTGGAGCCCCGGGACCAGGCCGGTCGGGCGGTGCCCGAGGGGGAGCCCGGCGAGCTGTACGTCAGCGGGACCGGTGTGGCCCGGGGATACCTGGACCGGCCGGACCTGACCGCCGAGCGTTTCGTGGACGTCGAGGGGGTCAGGTGGTACCGCTCCGGTGACCGGGGCGCGTCTGTCGACGGGGACCTCGTCTACCTCGGCCGCCTGGACCGTCAGTTGAAGGTCCGGGGTTACCGGATCGAACCGGCGGAGGTGGAGGCCCGGCTGCTGTCGGTGCCCGGGGTGGGCACCGCGGTGGTCGCCGCCGAGGACTTCGGCGGCGGTGACGTCCGGCTGGTGGCCTTCGTCGCGCCGACCCCGGGGGCACCCGTCGGGTCGGTGGCCGAGGGCGACCTGGTCGCCGCCGTCGGTGACCTGCCCGGGTACCTGCGCCCCTCCCGGTTCCACGTCCTCGCCCACCTGCCGGTGACCGGGCAGGGCAAGACCGACCTGGCGGCCCTGCGGTCCGCAGTGGCCGATCCGGTGCCGTCCACCCCGTCCGCTCCGCAGGTCGACCCGGTCACCGCAGTGGTCAAGGGCGTCGTCGACGAGGTGCTCCGCCGGGACGTCCCGGTCGACGGCGACCTGTTCGACCACGGGGCCACCTCGCTGGCCCTGACCCGGATCGTGGCGACCGTCAACGACCGGTTCGACGTCGCCCTGACCGGTGCCGAACTCGACGAACCGACGATCACCTGCCTGGCCCGGGTGATCCGTACCGTGCGCTCCGACGGGGCGCTCCAGCAGGTAGGAGGCTGACATGGCCGAGTCCCACACCCTCAGCGAACAGGAGCTGGCCGACTTCCACCGCAACGGGTTCTTCGGTCCGTTCGACGTGTACGACGTCGACGAGATGAAGACCCGGTGGCGGCGGGAACGGCTGCGCCTGATGGACCGTTCGAACGCCGCCTACCGGGACGACAAGGCCCTGTCGGGCAACACGAACATCTCCAACTACGACAGGCACCTCGACAACGCCTTCCTGGCCGACCACATCTGCCACCCCCGGGTGGTGGACCGGGTCACCAGCGTCCTCGGCCCGAACGTCCAGTGTTGGCGCTCGGAGTTCTTCCCCAAGTACCCGGGCGACGAGGGCACCGACTGGCACCAGGCGGACACCTTCGCCAACGCCTCGGGCAAGCCGCAGATCCTCTGGCCCGGTGACGCCCGGGACTTCGGCGGGACGATCACCGTCTGGACCGCGTTCACCGAGGCCAACGAGGAGACCGGCTGTCTCCAGTTCATCCCCGGCACCCACCGGACGATGTTCTACGACGAGACCAAGCGGATGCACTACGACCCGACCGGCATCAACAGCAGGGAGAAGGAGGGCGTCCGTCGGGGCTTCTTCGGGTACGACTACCGGGAGTTGCAGATCGACCCGGACTGGAAGCCCGACGAGTCCCAGGCGGTGTCGATGGTGATGCGTCCCGGGCAGGCGATCATGTTCTGGTCCACCCTGATGCACGCCTCCCTCCCACACGCCGGGCGGACCGACGAGATGCGGCTCGGGTTCGCCGGCCGGTACGTCCCCACGTCGGTGGACGTGTACCCGGACACCGACGTCATCGAGGAGTACGGCGGCGCGGTCTCCCTGGACCGGTGGGGTTCGGTCCTGGTGGCCGGGGAGAACGACAACCCGCACAACCGGATGGCCACCGAGACCACAGTGGGGTACCCGTTCGCCCGGCGGGTCGCCCCGAGCGTTCCGGCGGCCGGGGCGTGACCGTCTTCGAGGTCGTCCGGGACAGCCTCCTGGAGGTGGTCCCGGAGGTCGACCCGGACGCTGTCACCCCCGGCCGGACCCTGGCCGACCTCGGCTGCACCAGCATCGACCGGGCCGAGATCGTGACCCTGTCGATGGAGCGGCTCGGGGTCGTCGTGCCGATCACCGAGTTCCGCGACGTCAACGACCTCGACACGATCGTCGAGCTGCTGGGCAGACACGTGTGAACCGGGTGGCGGTGACCGGCACCGGGATCGTCAGCGCGATCGGGGCCGACGTGGCGGCGTTCACCGCCGCCCTGCGGGCCGGGCGTACCGGCATCGTCGCCACCCCGGACGGGTTGGGTGCCCCGGTGACCGACTGGTCGTTCCCGGAGGCTGTCGCCGGGGCTTCCACCCCCCTGCGGCGGCGGGCGCTACGGTCGGCGGGGCGGTCCCCCCGGCCGGTACGCGTCGCCGTCGCCGCCGCCGTCCAGGCGTGGACGGCGGCCCGCCTCACCGACTTCCCGATCCCCGGTGACCGGGTGGGGGTGGTGGTCGCCGGGCACAACCTCACCGCCCGGTACGTCCACGACCTGCGCCCCGGGTGGGAGGAGAACCCGGCGTACCTGCCGGCCCGGTTCGCCCTGCACGCCCTGGACACCGACCACGTGGGGACGCTGTCCGAGGTCTTCGACGCCACCGGTGAGGGCTGCACCGTCGGCGGGGCCTCGGCCAGCGGGAACGTCGGGGTGGTGCACGCCACCCGGCTGGTGGCGTCCGGGACCGTCGACTGCTGCCTCCTGGTCGGGGCGCTCTGTGAGCTGACCCCCCTGCACCGGCGGGCCTTCGCCGTCCTGGGGGCCCTGGCCGAGCCGACGTCGGACCCGGGACGGGCCTGCCGTCCGTTCGACAGGGACCGGTCCGGGTTCGTCCCGGGGGAGGCCGCCGCGGCACTGGTCCTGGAGTCGACGGCGTCGGCGACCCGTCGCGGGGTCCCGCCCCGGGCGGTGGTGGCCGGTCACGCCCTCGCCCTGGACGGGGACCGGTCCGCCGCCCCGAACCTCGACGGCGAGATCCGGGTGATCAGGGCCGCGCTCGCCGCCGCCGGTCTCGCCCCCACCGACGTCGACTACGTCAACGCCCACGCCACCGCCTCCCGGCGGGGGGACGAGGTGGAGGCCGCCGCCCTGGTCGCCGCCCTGGGTCCGGGGGTGGACCGGGCCTTCGTGAACTCGACGAAGGCCCTGACCGGGCACTGTCTCGGGGCCGCCGGGGTGGTGGAGGCGGTGGCCACCGTCGCCCAGCTGGGCGGGGGTTTCGTGCACCCCACTCCGAACCTGGACGACCCGGTCGAACCCCGGCTCCGGTTCGTCGGGCCCGTCGCCCGTCCGGCCGACCTGCGGTACGCGCTGTCCAACGGGTTCGGCTTCGGCGGGATCAACTCCGCCGTCGTCCTCGCCCGCACCCCCGACGAAGGGTAGACACCGATGTACGACGTCATAGTGGTCGGTGCCCGCTGCGCGGGCGCCCCCACCGCCATGCTCCTGGCCCGCCAGGGACACCGGGTCCTCCTGCTCGACCGCGCCCGGTTCCCCGCCGACACCCTCTCCACCCTCTACATCCAGCAGCCCGGGGTGGCCAGGTTGGCCCGGTGGGGGGTCCTGGACGCGGTACGCGCCTCCGGTGCCCCGCCCCTGGACCACGTCGTGTACGAACTCGGCGACGTCCGGGTGGAGGGCTCCTGCAGCGGTGTCGACGGGATCCGGGCGGCGTACGCCCCCCGCCGTACCGTCCTGGACCCGATCCTCGCCGAGGCGGCGGTCTCGGCCGGGGCGGAGTTCCGTGACGACTGCCGGGTGACCGGGCTGGTCCACGACGGTGCCCGGGTGGTGGGGGTCAGGTGGTCCGGCCCCGGCGGCGACGGCGAGGACCGGGCCGCCCTGGTGGTCGGCGCGGACGGGATGCGGTCCCGGGTCGCCTCCCTGGTCGGTGCGGAGAAGACCACCGAACACCCCCCGTTGACCTGCGCCTACTACTGTCTGTGGAACGGCCCCCGAACCCACTTCGAGATGTACGAGGGCGACACCGGGTGGGTGTCGGCGGTCCCCACCAACGACGGGGCGGTCCTGGTCGCCGCCTACCACCCGCAGCAGCGGTTCGACGAGGTCCGGCACGACGCGTTCGCCGCGTACCTGGAGAACGTCCGGACCAACGCCCCGGCGCTGTACGCCCAGATCGAGCGGGCCGAGCAGGTGGGCACCGTGCAGGGCACCGGGGACCAGCAGAACTTCTTCCGCCGGGCACACGGGCCGGGGTGGGCGCTGGTCGGTGACGCCGGCCACCACAAGGACTCGCTGACCGCCCGGGGCATCTCCGACGCCTTCCTGCAGGCCGAGCTCCTGGCCGAGGCGGTCGGCGACACGGTGGACGACGCCCGTCGGCTCGACGCCGCCCTGGCCGACTACGACAGTCGCCGCACCGCACTGCTCACCGAGAACTACTCCGCCACCCTCCTGGTCGCCCAGGCCGAGGCCCGGGACAAGCGCCGCGCCCTGCTCCGGGCGGTGGGTAGCAGCCCCGAGCTGACCACCCGCTACTTCGACGCGGTGGCCGGGATCGTCGGGCTCCGGGACCTGTACACCCCGGAGTTGCTGGCCCTGATGGCGGCACCGGCGGGCAACGCCTGACCCAGCGCCTCCTATTGAGCAGACGCCGGTGCCGACGGTCGGCGACTGTCAGGGCCTCGTCATCACGACGTACTCGGCACAGGGCACGTTTGGAGGAACAGTGGGGGACGCAAGGTTCTACGATCGTCGTGCGGTGCTCCGACTCGGGCTGCTCACCGGAGCAGCAGTGGTGGGAGCGCCGCTGCTCGCGGGGTGCGGCGACGACGCCGAGCCCGCCGGTGGGCCCTCGGGTGGCGGCGGTGCGTCGGTGCCGTCGCTGAAGATCGGCGCACCGCACGCGGTGACCGACAGCGAGGCCGGTAACCCGCTGGCCACCAGCATCGGCGCCACCCTCATCGTCATGCGGCACGTCTACGACTCGCTGATGGTGCTGGACAACGGCGAGTACAAGTACCAGCTCGCCGAGTCGGTCGAGCCGAACGCCGACGCCACCGAGTGGACCATCAAGCTCCGCTCCGGGGTGACCTTCCACGACGGCCGACCGCTGCGCGCCGCCGACGTGGTGCACAGCCTCCGGGCACTGGGGACCAAGCCGAGCAACCGGGCCTCGGTCTACGCCCTGGTGGACCTGCCGAAGATCACGGCGGTGGACGACCTGACGGTACGGGTGCCGTTGCTGGCCCCCCGGGGCGACTTCAAGGAGGCCGTCCTGGTGGTCTTCTCCCCGATCTTCCCGGAAGGGCTCACCGACTTCACCAAGCCGATCGGGTCGGGGCCGTACACCCTGGCCGAGCGGAGCGGGACCACCACCCGCCTGGTCGCCAACGAGCAGTACTGGGGTGGCCGCCCGACCGTCGACGAACTGCACGTCGTCGGGATCCTCGACGCGGGGGCCCGGCTCTCCGCCCTCAAGGCCGGGCAGGTCGACTACGCGATCGGGATCAGCGCCACCGGGGCCCGGACCGAGGCCGCCAACAGCGAACTCGTCGTCCACCGGGGCGGCCCGGCCAACGCCAACGCGCTCTCCTTCGCGATGAACCAGAAGCTCAAGCCCTTCGACGACCCCCGGGTACGGCAGGCCGTCCGACTTGCCGCCGACCGGCAGGCCCTTGTCGACAACGCCCTTCTCGGGTACGGCACCACCGCCGACGACGTGGTGGGGATGAAGCTCCCCGGGTACGCCGACCTGCCGCCCCGGGCCCGGGACCTCGACCAGGCCCGGCGGCTGTTCGCCGAGGCGGGCGTCACCGCGCTGACCCTGCGGACCGGGGAGATCGTCCCGGGGATGCTGAACGCCAGCCGGCTCCTGGCCCAGCAGCTCAAGGAGGCCGGGGTCGAGCTGACCCTCGAGGAACTCTCCCCGGACGCCTACTACGCCGACCTGATGACCCTGGCCACCCACCCGTTCCAGGCGTTCTACTACAGCAACCGGCCGGCGGCGGTGCACCTGTCGGCGGTCACCCACGCCAAGGCCCCGTTCAACGTCACCGGCACCTCCGAGGCGTACCAGGGCAAGCTCGCCGCCGCCCAGGCCACCCCGGACGACAAGGCGCGGGAGGCGGCGTTCCGGGCTCTCCAGGAGGAGTTCTACGCCGAGGGCGGCGACCTGCTCTGGGGTTTCCAGGAGCAGCTCGACGCCGGCCGCAAGGGCATCGAGGGGGTGCGGATGGTGCAGTCGGTGCAACTGTTCGACCGGGTCACCGGCCCGGCGTGACGGGCCTGCGGTTCCTCGTCCGGCGGCTCGGCGCGGCGGTGGCGACCCTCTTCGTCGTCGCCGTGGTGCTCTTCGCCGGCTCCGAGGTCCTGCCCGGGGACGCCGCGTCGGCGTCCCTGGGCCCCGACGCCACACTCGAAGAGGTCGAACAGCGCCGGGCCGAACTCGGCGTGGACCGGCCGTGGCCGGGCCGGTTCGTCGAGTGGATCGCCGGGGCGATCCGGTTGGACCTGGGGGTCAGCAGCGTCTCCGGGCAGCCGGTGGTGGATCTGGTGGCGGCGCCGTTGGCCGCCACCGGTCTGCTCGTCGCGGTGACCGCGGCGGTGAGCGTACCGCTGGCGATGGGGTTGGGCCTGGTGTCGGGGTTGCGCCGGGACGGGCGTCTCGACCGGACCCTGTCGGCGGTCGCCGTGGTGGCCGTCTCCATTCCCCAGTTCGTCGTGGCGGGGCTGCTGGTCCTGGTCTTCGCCGACCTGCTCCCGGTGCTGCCGGCGATCTCCCTGCCCCCGCTCGGGGGGACCGCACTGGACCGGCCGGAGATCCTGGTCCTCCCGGTGACCGCGCTGACCCTGTTCGGTGCGGCCTGGGCGAGCCGGATCGTCCGGGCCGCAGTGATCGACGCGGATGCCACGCCGCACGTGGAGGCGGCCCGGCTGGCCGGGTTGCCGGAGCGGGTGGTCGTCTGGCGGCACCTGCTCCCGGCGGCTGTCCCGCCCTGCGCCCAGACGTTCGCCTGGCTGCTCAGTGGCCTGTTCGGGGGGACCGCCGTGGTGGAGGTGGTGTTCAACTACCCCGGGCTGTCGCAGACCCTGGTGGCGGCGGTCCGCAACCACGACACCGCCGTCCTGGAGGGGGTCGGGCTCCTCCTCGCAGCGATCATCGTGGTCGCGTTCGTCCTGGCCGACGTGGTGGTCATGGCGGTCGACCCACGGCTGCGGGTGGCCGGGCGGTGAGTCGGCTGCGGTGGGTCGCCGTCGGGTGCCTGGTCCTCGTCGTCCTCGCGGTGGTGGGGGTGGCCCTGTTCGGGCCGCTCCTGGCCGGGGCACCCGAGCAGATCGTCGGTCTGCCCTACAGCGGCCCCTCACCGGCCAGCCCCCTCGGCACCGACAACTCCGGCCGCGACGTCCTGGACCGGGTCCTCGCCGGGGGGCGTCCCCTGGTGGTGGTCCCGGTGGTGGCCACCGTCCTGGCGACACTGCTCGGGTTGCTTCTCGGGCTGGCCGGGGGCTACTTCGCCGGGGTCGTCGACACCGTCGTCAGCCGCCTCGACTACGTCCTGTTGGGACTCCCCCCGGTGCTGATCCTCCTGGTGCTCCTGCACGGGTGGGGGTACAGCGCGACGACGATGACCGCCGTGGTCGTGTTGACCGGTACGCCGTTCGTCTCCCGGGTCACCCGGGCCGAGACCCTGCGGGCGGTGGAGGACGGGTACGTGGTGGCCGCGTACGCCACCGGGGACTCCCACCTGTCGGTGATCTTCCGGGAGATCCTGCCGAACATCATCCGTCCGGTCCTGGCCGACTTCGGCACCCGGCTGGCCATCGCGGTCACCCTGACCGCCGCCGCCGGGTTCCTCGGGTTCGGCTCCGGCGGTCCGAACTGGGGCGCCATGATCAGCGAGAACGTCGAGGGGATCCGGTTGACCCCCTGGGGGGTAGCCGTACCCGCAGTCCTGTTGGGGGTGATGACAGTGGCCGCGAACCTGGGGATCGACCGACTGGTCGGCCGGGTGCTGCGATGATCGAGATCCGGGGGCTGCGGATCGCCGACACCACCGGGCGGCCCGTACTGCGGGACCTGACCCTCACCGTCGGGGACGGGGACCGGATCGGGGTGGTCGGGGAGTCCGGTGCCGGCAAGACCACCCTGGCCCTGGCCCTGGTCGGCGCGGTCCGTCCGGGGCTGCGGGTGGTCGCCGGTCAGGTCCTGGTCGACGGCGAGGACGTTCTGCGGGCCGGTCCCGCCGAGGTCCGGCGGGTCCGCCGCCGGGCTCTGGGCTACCTTCCGCAGGATCCGCCGTCGGCGTTGACGCCCACCCTGCGGATCCGTCGGCAGCTGCGGGAGTTGGCCACCGACCGGACCGAGGCGGCGGTGGCCACCAGGCTGGCCGAGGTGGGACTCCCGGGGGACGCCGCGTTCCAGCGCCGGTACCCGCACCAACTCTCCGGCGGTCAGCAGCAGCGCCTCGCCCTGGCCCGACTGATGTCGGGCGACCCTCGGGTCCTGATCCTCGACGAGCCGACCACCGGCCTGGACGGGCTGGTCCGTGAGCAGGTGCTCAGCCAGTTGCGTCACCTGGCCGACCGGCGGGGGGTGGGTTTGGTGTTCATCACCCACGACCTCGCCGCGGCGGCCAGGATGACCGACCACCTCGTCGTCCTGCACGACGGGGAGGTGGTCGAGCAGGGGCCGACGGCCGAGGTCCTGGGGCATCCCCGGGCCGCCTACACCCGGCGGCTGCTGGCCGCCGTCGCGGACCTGCGAACCGAACTCGACCGGTGGGCCGCCCCGCCTCCGCCGGGCCCGGTGGTCCTGGAGGTGACCGGACTGACAGCGGTACGGGGACGGCGGGTGGTGCTCGACGACGTCTCGCTGCGCCTGCACGCGGGGGAGTCCCTGGCCCTGTTGGGAACCTCCGGATGCGGCAAGACCACCCTGGCGCAGAGCGTCACCGGGGCGCTGCGTCCGCAGGCGGGACGGGTCACCCTGGGCGGGCGGACCCTGGCGGCCACCCTGCGCCGTCGACCGGTGGCCGAACGTCGCCGGATCCAGCTCGTCCCGCAGGACTCCACCGGATCGTTGAACCCCCGCCGCCCGGTGGGGGCGGCCATCGGGCGGGTCGTCCGAAGGGCCCGGGGGCTCACCGCCGGCGAGGCGGCGGCGGAGACCCGTCGGTTGATGGGGCTGGTGGGGCTCGGGGAGGAGCTGGCAGACAGGCTTCCCCGGGAACTCTCCGGTGGGCAGCGGCAGCGGGTGGCCATCGCCCGGGCCCTGGCGGCCGGAGCGGACGTCCTCATCTGCGACGAGGTGACGTCGAACCTGGACGCCCAGGTGGGGGCGGCGGTCCTGCGCCTGCTGGACTCGCTGCGCACCGAACTCGGGGTGGCGCTGCTGATGGTGACCCACGACCTGGGGGTGGTCGCGCGGCACGCCGAGCGGGTGGTGGTCCTCTCCGGTGGGCGGGTCGTCGACGACGGCCCGGTGGACGACGTCCTCGGCACCCCCCGGCACGAGGTGACCCGGGCGCTGGTCGCCGCCGCCACGCCGGTGGCGGACCGGTCCGGTTCGGTGGGCTGAGGGGGCGAGACCCGCACACCACGACGGGCCGTCGGCGGATGCCGACGGCCCGTCCCGGGTGCGCCTAGACCAGTTCGTCGAGGATGTCGTAGGTCAGGTTGAAGGTGTGGCCGCCGTCCGGAAGCCGACGCATGCTCGCGGTGCCCTGGATTCCGGCCAGGTCGCCGGTCCCGGTGCCGGGGACGATGTGCCACTCGGCACCGCCCTCGTCGCTGACCAGTCCGACGGCCTGGTGTTGCAGGACGAAGCTTCCCTTGCTGCCGCCGATGCTCACGTCGAGCCGCTCGTGGCCGACGTAGCCGTTGCCGCCCTGACCGTAGGCGAACAGGAACTGGGCCCGGCTGGTCCCCGACAACTCACCGGTGAAGGTCTTCGTCACCTGGGCCTTGGAGAACTTCATGCCCTCCGGGGACTCCTGCCACTCCTCCTCGTCCCAGGACTCGATCTTGAAGGAGGCTGTCACGGTCGAACTCATGGTGCCGGTTCTCCTCATCAGGTGATCAACACACGGCTCAGTTCCATACCGACGCGCAGAACGGATGCCCGGCCGGATCCAGGTAGATCCGCCACTTGCCATCGCCGGGCTGGTCGGCCGGCTTGGCGGCACCGAGGCGGAGCAGTTCGGCCTCGGCGGCATCCAGATCGTCGACCGCGAGGTCGAGGTGCAACTGTTGGGGCACGTCCTGCGACGGCCACTGTGGAGCACGGTAACCCTCGACCCGTTGCATGGCGAGTGCGACACCGTCGCCGTTGCTCAGGTACGCGCCCGTCTCACTGACCTGGACCGCCTTCAGACCCGCCACATGCTCGTAGAACTCCGCCAACTCGGTGACGTCCGCGCAGTCCAGTGTCACTGCCGCCCAACGACCGACAGCCATGCCGTATCTCCCCATGATTGGTTGCGCCCAGCAAGGGCACGGTCACTGTAACAACGCTCACGGCGTCGGCAAAGGCACGACGCGGCGGGTGGCGGGAGCCGTCCGGACCGTTCTCCCCGACCGTCGGAACGGACTTTGCCGTCGTGCTCACAACGGTGCAGCGGCCGACCGATCCCGCAGGTCACGATGCCTGCCTGGCCGGTCCGCCCGGTCAGTCGGGCGCGAGAGAGGTGCGGGTATGGAGGGCTTCGAGCTGTCGACCTACGGGGACGCGATCGCGGACCTGTTCGACGACTTCGGCTGGGCCGGTGACCCGGGGGACACCGAGGAGACCATCCAGTGGCTCGCCGACAACGCCGGCGACGGCCCGGTGCTGGAACTGGGGGTGGGCACCGGCCGGGTGGCCGTCCCGTTGGCGAACCGGGGCATCGACGTGCACGGCATCGACGCCTCCGAGGGGATGCTCGGCAAGCTCAAGGCCAAGCCCGGGGGTGACAGGGTGACGGTCCACGTCGCCGACTTCACCGACTTCACCCTGCCGTACACGTTCTCCATGGCGTACGCGGTCTTCGACACCCTGCCCTTCGTCACCGACCAGGAGTCGCAGATCCGGTGCTTCGAGCGGGTCGCCGACGTCCTGGAGCCCGGGGGACGCTTCGTCGTCCAGTGCTCGATCCCCGACCCGGCCCGCTACGACAGGGGACAGCGGACCCAGACCCTGCGGGTGGAGAAGGACCACGTCCTGATGACCTTCACCCGTCGGGAGCGGATCACCCAGCGGTCGGCGATCCAGTTCGCGGTCCTCGGCGCCGACGGCATCAAGTTCTTCCCCATGTACGTCCGGTCGGTGATGCCCTCCGAGATGGACCTGATGGCCCGGGTCGCGGGTCTGACCCTGGAGGCGCAGTGGGCCGACTGGGCCGGGCGGCCCCTCGTCGACTCCTGTCAGCGGTACATCTCGATCTACCGGAAGTGACGGACCGGCGCGTACACCCCCCTGAGGCGGCCCCCCGGGGTCCGCCTTCCCCTCCACTACTCGTTCCCCCTACGTCGGAGGCCGACGTGCCCAGTCTCAAGGTTGTGCTGGTGCAGCAGGGCGTGTGGGACATGCCCTTGGAGTCGATGCCGTTGGCGGCCGGCTACCTCAAGGCGATGATCCTGGCCGACCCGGACCTCCGTGACCGGGTCGAGGTGACGATCTGCAACTTCCGGGGCGGGGTCACCCACGGCGAGATGGCCGACAGGCTCTTCGCCGACGGGGTGCCCGACGTCCTGGCCTTCTCGGTCCTCGGGTGGAACCAGCGGGCCTTCGGGGCGCTCACCGCCACCTTCAAGCAGCTCAATCCCGACGGTTGGTCGATCTTCGGCGGGACCCACGTCACCGGGCAGGCCGGGCGGGTGTTCCGGCTCCACCCCGAGGTCGACGTGGTGGTCAACGGGGAGGGGGAGCTGACGTTCCGGGAGCTGGTCCGGGCCCGGCTGGCCGGGACCTCCCCGCGTGACCTGGGGGAGGTGGCGGGTACGTCCTGGTGGCGACCGGACGCGACGGTGGCCACCAACCCCGACCGGCCCCGGATCGAGGATCTCGACGTCATCCCCTCACCCTTCCTCACCGGCGCGATCGACCTGGTCGACGCGCAGGGGCGGTTCCGGTACGACGTGGCCCTGATCGAGACCAACCGGGGCTGCCCGTACAAGTGCTCGTTCTGTTACTGGGGTGGTGCGGTCGGGCAGCGGGTACGGGCCTTCTCCCGGGCCCGGCTGCGGGCCGAGTTGGAGCTGTTCGCGAAGCTGGGCGTGCACACCGTCGTCGCCTGTGACGCCAACTTCGGGATGATGCCCATCGACCTGGAGCTGGTCGACGACCTCATCGAGATCAAACGCCGGTACGGGTTCCCGCTGGCGTTCGAGAGTTCCTGGGCCAAGAACAAGTCCAAGGTGTTCTACGAGATCGTCCGGCGGATGAAGCAGGCCGGGCTGCGCAGCTCGTTCACCCTGGCCCTGCAGTCGTTGGACGACACGGCGCTGACCCTGATGCGTCGGCGCAACATGAAGGTCAACGACTGGCGGGAACTGGTGGAGTGGCTCAACCGGGAGGGGCTGGACTGCTACGCCGAGCTGATCTGGGGTGCCCCGGGGGAGACCGTCGACTCCTTCCTGCGCGGGTACGACGAACTGGCCCGC
This sequence comes from Micromonospora sp. NPDC000207, assembly GCF_040300925.1. Lineage (NCBI taxonomy): Bacteria > Bacillati > Actinomycetota > Actinomycetes > Micromonosporales > Micromonosporaceae > Micromonospora > Micromonospora sp. NPDC000207. Next base: position 1,726 of record NZ_JBEPEQ010000109.1, on the reverse strand, counting down.
CACGTGTCCAGGATCGCCGTCTACCCGATCATGCTCCTGCCCAACACCGAGTACGCCGACAACATGGCCGCCCACGGGATCGTGGCCCTGCGCGGGGACCACGACGACTTCCAGTACGTCCTGTCCCACCGGACGATGTCGTTCGCGGAGAACGCCCGGATGCAGCGGTTCCTGTTCTGGGCCCGGGTGATCGCGGAGAACGCGGTCCTGCGCCACGTCTGGCTGCCCCTGCGGGAGCTGGCCGGGTGGGAGCAGTCCCGGGTGCTCAACAGCCTCGCCGACTGGGCCGACACCACCGGGTGGGCCGAGGCGGTGCCGTTGCGGGAGGCGGCGGAGCGGGGACACGGCGGAGGTGCCCCGGCGTACGCCCGGGCCATCGGCTACCTGTTCACCACCTCGGCGGGGCGGCGGGCGTTGGAGCTGTGGTGGCAGGAGGAGGTCGCACCCCGGCTGCCGGACCCGGTCCGGCCCCTGCTGGACGAGGTCTACCGGTACGACCTGCTCACCCAGCCGGTCTGTGAGCCCACCGACCTGCCGCTGGTCGAGGTCGGCGGGGTCGAGTTCTTCCGCCGTGTCGACGTCCGGTTCGACTTCGACGTGCCGGAGGTCCTGGCCCGGCTCCGCTGCGGCGCGACGGTCACCCCGGACCCCCGGCCCGTCGTCGTCGACGTCTACTACCGGCGGGGCGCCCTCAACGCCGTGACCTCCACGAATCACGAGGAGATCGTGCACTTCATGGGGGAGTCCCGACCGGCCGGGACGCCCCTGCGCCCCGTCGAGGATTCCTCCCCGCAGCCGGCCTGACCCACCTCGTACGGGACGGCCGACGGTGACCGGGTCGGGTGACCGGCTCGGTGGTGAACAGGCGCCCGGTGCCCGTCGGCACCTCGTCGCAGCGGCGAGCACGACCAGAGATGACGCCGACGAGAGCGGACCCGCATGCTCGACTGACCCCCCCGCGGCGACAGCGCGGACGTCAGCGGGTGCCCCCGACGGGCGGCACCCGGTCGGGACCGGAATCGAGGCGAGGAGTACCACGTGTCACCTTCTACCGTGTATTCAGACCTGGTGGCTGCCGGCGGAGAGGTCGACGCCATGGTCGCCGACCTCGACACCGAGGGTTGGCGGACCGAGACCCCCGCGCCCGGGTGGACGGTCGCCCACCAGATCGCCCACCTGGCCGCCACCTTCAAACTCGCCGCTCTGGCGGCGTCGGATGCCGGGCGGTTCTCGGCGGTCGTCTCCCGCCTCACGCCCGACTTCAGCGCCAACGTGGATGCGGCCCTCGCCGGATACCTGGCCGAGGAGCCGCCGGAGCTGCTGCGGCGGTGGCGCGAGGAGCGCGTCGCCGCTGAGCGCGCCCTCAGCGCCCTGCCGGGCGACCACATGGTGCCGTGGTTGGTGCGGCCGCTTCCGGCCGCCGTGCTGGCCTGTGCCGGGATGATGGAGTTGTTCGCACACGGGCAGGACGTCGCCGACGCACTCGGCATCCGCAGGCGGCACGACGACCGGATCGGCCACCTGGTCGGGTTCGCCGTACGCACCTGGGACTTCGGCTATCTGGCCCGGAAGATCGACGTGCCGGACGTGCAGATGCGGTTCGAGATCACCGCGCCGTCGGGGAAGGTGTGGGAGTTCGGCCCGGCCGACGCGGACCAGCGCGTCACCGGCCCGGCCGTCGACTTCTGTCTGCTGGCGACGCGACGCCGGCACCACGCCGACCTCG
>NZ_JBEPEQ010000108.1:0-19540 GCF_040300925.1 Micromonospora sp. NPDC000207 | reverse complement strand
ACGACCCACGGCTTACTCACACCACGTAGAACGACCCAGACCCACCACAGACACGCACAGACATCGATCAACTAGATCGTGTTAGGAGCTCTAACGGCGACACGACGCCCCTGACTTCTCGATTCCTGATCGGTCGGGTCACCGTCCGCGACACGCAGGGTGTGATCTCCCCCGACGCGGCGTGGCGGGCGCGGTAGGTGGCGGGCGGCACCCCGACCAACTCGGTGAAGCGGGTGCTGAAGGTGCCCAGCGAGGCACACCCGACGGCGAAACAGACCTCGGTGACGGTCAGGTCACCCCGGCGCAGCAGCGCCATCGCCCGCTCGATCCGCCGGGTCATCAGATAGGAGTACGGCGACTCGCCGTACGCGAGCCGGAACCGCCGACTGAGGTGCCCTGCCGACAGGTGCACGCCTCGGGCCAGCGCCTCCACGTCCAGGGGCTGGGCGTACTCCCTGTCGATCCGGTCCCGGACCCGGCGCAGCAGCGCGAGGTCCCGCAGGTGCTGTGCCTCGTCGGATCTCCTGGTCACGTCGGCGATGGTGCCACAGGGGGTGACGGCGAAAGTTCCCAGTGGCTCGGTTGAACCCAGCCGACCGCTGATCCGTCGTACGCGGAGGCCGCCTTGCCAGGAACAGACTGCGAGGCCGCCGCATGCCAGGAACCGAATCCGCAGTCGGGCACCGGCTGACTCGGCCACGACCAAGAAGGAGGGCCCTCATGCCACGGCGTGGGTCGGATGCTGACCGAGGGCAATTTCGTCGGCGGCGGTTCACCGAAGAAGAGGTGCAGGAGGCTTTCAGGATCACGATCGAAAACAGCGGAAACCCACGATGGAGGCTGACTGATCCGATAGCACTGCCGAACGGGATAAAAATCGATGTCGAAGCCTGGATGAACAGAGCCTCCGAGCGAAGGATTGCGATACCTCCAGCACTCGTGGACCAAGTCAGACACCTTCGAGACCTGGTTGAGGACGCCGGCGGCACGATCAGGATCGCCACCGCCAAGGACCGGGAAGACGCAGGTGCCCCAGGCGCGAGCGTCACCATTGTGCCGAAACATGCCGTCACTTTCGGCAAGAAAATCTCCGAAGACGATATTTCGGAAGGATTTCGGAAGGCGGCTGAACGGTCCGCGGAGGCAAACTTCGCACTCGGTAAGGGGATTGAACTCGACAACGGAAGGATTTTTTATCCAAAAGACTGGCTTTGCAAGGCCTCGGCTACTTCCAGGCCGATTCCAGCACAGTCGGTAGAAGACGTCAGGCGCTTCCGGGACCTGGTCCAGACCCCTGACGGCACCACGCGGATCGCCACCGACGAGGACCGGAAAGCGGCAGTTGCCGCAGGCGCCACCCACCCAGCCGCCATCGTCATACTTCCACGACACGACCACGCCCGCTGGCGGTTCTCCGAGGAACAGGTGTTGGAGGGCCTCCAGAAAGCCGCCGACCAGTGCAAGGAGAAGGGCTTCACCCTCCAGACTGACATCACTCTCTCGAATGGACGTACATTCAATGCCAGAGTGTGGCTCTCGAACGCCCGGAGTAATTCGAAAGAGATCCCGGAGCGACTTCAGCAAGCTGTCAGGACGTTCCGAGACCTGGCGCAGGGGGCCGACGGCACCACGCGGATCGCCACCGACGAGGACCGCAGGACTGCAACCACAGCCGCCGCGAACATGAGCGCCGCCACCCCGCCCAGCGTGATCATCCTACCCAAGCTCACCGCACCCAACACCCAGAGACTCACCGTCGACGAGGCACACGAAGGTCTTCAGAAATTCTTCGCACGTCGCCACGAGGAAGGTTTTTCGATGAAGACCCGCATCACGCTCGACAGCGGAAGGACGTTCGCTGTCTCCAGCTGGCTCGACCGCACCCGGAATCGCGGCGAACGGATCCCTGAACAACTCGTGGAAATGGTCAGACAGCTCCGTCCCACGGAAAGAGACGGTGACGGGTGGAAGATCGCCGCGACCGGACGCAAGGCCGATGCCGGAGCCGGTCCGAGCGGATTGTCCGTCGCTGCGGCTGCGGTGGCGACCGTCGGCCGTACCCCGACAACCGGTGCTCCGGCACCGGCCGAAGCCAGCAATCCGTCCTCTCCACGAGGTCAGGGATCCCCCACGTCGACCTCCGGCGCGCGTCGCGGTCCCTGACCGGCCTCGACCGGAGAACACGGTGTCGGAGGCCGCTCGTAGACTCTGCGGATGGTCTCCCCCGCCGACGTGAGCGACGCCGAACCGCGTACCGACGAGCAGGTCGCGGCCGCCCGGGCGCTGGACACCCTGCGGCGGGTCTTCGGGTACGACGCGTTCCGGGGTTTCCAGTCCGAGGTCATCGACCACGTGGTGGCCGGCGGCGACGCTCTGGTCCTGATGCCGACCGGTGGCGGCAAGTCGCTGTGCTACCAGATCCCGGCCCTGGTCCGCCCCGGGGTGGCGGTGGTGGTCTCCCCGCTGATCGCCCTGATGCAGGACCAGGTCGACGCGTTGACCGCCGTCGGCGTCAAGGCCGGGTTCCTCAACTCGACACTTGACGCGGACACCCGCCGGGTGGTCGAGGCGGAGTTCGTCGCCGGGGAGATCGACCTGCTCTACCTGGCCCCCGAGGCGTTGGGGAGCCGGGGCACGCTCAATCTGCTGGAGCGGGGCCGGATCGCCCTGTTCGCCATCGACGAGGCGCACTGCGTCTCCCAGTGGGGGCACGACTTCCGCCCCGACTACCTCACCCTGTCGATGCTTCACGAACGCTGGCCCGACGTCCCCCGGATCGCCCTGACCGCCACCGCGACCAGCGCCACCCGGGCCGAGATCGCCACCCGGCTCCGGCTCACCGAGGCCCGCCACTTCGTGGCCAGCTTCGACCGGCCCAACATCCAGTACCGGATCGTGCCGAAGCGGGAGCCCCGCAAGCAGCTACTCGCCCTGCTCCGCGACGAGCACCCCGGAGACGCGGGGATCGTCTACTGCCTGTCCCGCGCGTCGGTGGACAAGACCGCCGAGTTCCTGGTCGCCAACGGGGTGAACGCACTGCCGTACCACGCGGGGTTGGACGCGGGGACCCGAGCCCGCAACCAGCAGCGGTTCCTACGCTCCGACGGGCTGGTGATGGTGGCGACCATCGCCTTCGGGATGGGCATCGACAAGCCGGACGTCCGGTTCGTCGCCCACCTCGACCTGCCCAAGTCGGTCGAGGGGTACTACCAGGAAACCGGTCGGGCCGGGCGGGACGGCCTGCCGTCGACGGCGTGGCTGGCCTACGGCCTCCAGGACGTCGTCCAGCAGCGGAAGATGATCGAGTCCTCGGAGGGGGACCTCGCCCACCGCCGGAACCTGGCCGCCCACCTCGACGCGATGCTGGCGCTCTGCGAGACGGTCCGGTGCCGCCGGGTCCAACTCCTGGAATACTTCGGCCAGCCCGGCACCGGGGGGTGCGGCAACTGCGACACCTGCCTGGAGCCGCCGGAGTCCTGGGACGGCACCGTCCCGGCGCAGAAGCTGCTCTCCACCGTCTACCGCCTCGACCGGGAGCGCAACCAGCGGTTCGGTGCCGGACACTGCATCGACATCCTCCTCGGCAAGCAGAACGACAAGGTCACCCAGTTCCGGCACGACCAGCTGACCGTCTTCGGCATCGGCTCCGAGCTGCGGGAGGCCGAGTGGCGGGGGGTCGTCCGACACCTGCTCGCCGAGGGGCTGCTCGCCGTCGAGGGCGACTACGGCACCCTGGCGTTGACCGAGGCCAGCGCCGAGGTGCTGGGGCGTCGCCGTACGGTGATGCTGCGCCGCGAGGCGGAACGGCCGACCCGGACGGCCAAGCCCCGTGGGGCCGCCACCGTCGTCGCCGAACTGCCCGCCGAGGCGGTACCCGTCTTCGAGCGGCTGCGCGCCTGGCGGGCGGCGACCGCCAAGGAGCAGGGCGTCCCCGCGTACGTCATCTTCCACGACGCCACGCTGCGGCAGATCGCCGCCGACGCCCCGGCCGACCTCGCGCAGCTGTCCCGGATCAGCGGGGTCGGGGAGAACAAACTGGCGAAGTACGGCGAGTCGATCCTGGCCGTCCTCACCGCCGAGTGACCGTCTCCACGGCCCCCACCTGCCCTTTCCCTTGATCAGGCTTACTACCATCCCGGCCATGCGACGACGACGCCTCATGATCGCGACCCTGCTCGCCCTCGGCATGGCCGGCGCCGGATGCGGCGGCACCGACGCGGACCGCTCCACCGGCGGGGACGGCGACAGCGGCGCGGACAGCGACTCGTTCGCCGGTCGACTCGCCCTGCTCCCCGACTCGCTGCTGCGGGGCGACGACCCCGTCCTGATCACCGTGGCCGACCTGGAGGCGGCGGCGAAGGCCGCGGGGGTCACCGCGCCGGCCGACGTCAGCGACCCGGCGGCGGTCACCGCCTACGTCAACGCGGTCACCGGCACGACCGGCCAGGGTGGGCCGCCGCCGACCGTCGCTGCCCCGCTGCCCGACCGGGTCGTCCCCGGCGGGGTCACCCAGGCGCAGGAGTTCGAGGCGGAGCTGGGCTGGTCGGTGGTGGACCTGCGGTGGTTCGTGGAGTACCCGACGACCCCGGCGACGTTGACAGTGGCCGGTGGGACCTTCACCGAGCAGCGCCTCACCGAGGCGATGGGCGATCCCGACAACGGGCGGTGGCGGGTCGGCGAGGGTGAGGACCTGTCGATGAACCTCCGCGACCGCAGCGCCGCCCGCCCGACCGGCCAGCCCCTGACCGTGGCGCTGGACTCGGACCGGCTGTTCGTCTCCCCCACCGCCGAGCACGTGCAGGCGGCACTCGGGTCCGGCGGGACCCTCGCAGACCTCCCCGAACTGCGGACCCTCGCCGAGGCGATGGACAAGCAGGGGGCGTACGCGGCGATGCTGTACGCCCGGGGTCCCTTCGAGGCCGGACCCGGCCCCGGGGACGCCCCCACGCTGCGCCCCTTCGACGGGGTGGCCACCGGGCTGGTCCACGACGGCGAGCCGTTCCTGGTCCTCGCCTACGCCCACGGAGACGCCGGTGCCGCCGAGGCGAACGCCACCGCCCTGCGGACCCTGCTCACCGAGGGGCGGTCACTGCGAGGCCAGCCCTGGTCGGAGTTGCTGACCGTCGCCGACATCACCACCGACGGCACCACTGTGGTGGCGCGCCTGGGCCTGGGTTCGGCGGGCCCGCAGATCGCGTGGCAGCTCCTGCAGACCCGGGACAACCTGATCCAGCACGGCGGCTGAGCGAAGCCGACCGACCGCCGAGGACCGGGTCCGCCTCCACCAGACCCGGTCCGTCTCCACCGGACCGGGTCAGGAGCGGACCGGCAGGGCGGTCGGGCGGACCCAGAGCAGCGCGGCGACCATGAGGACCACCGTCGCGGCGACGACGAAGGCCGCGCTCGTGCCGGACACGGCGAACGAGCCCGTGCCGTTTGCACCAGCAGCCACGTCGGTCGGGCTACGTCGACTGAGCGTCGCCGGTCGGGTCGGTCGGGGCGTCGCCGCCGAGGGTCCGCAGGATCGCCTCGGCGGTCCGCCGACCGACCCCGGGGACCTCGGTGATCTCCTCCACCGTCGCCGCACCGAGCCGTTTGAGGGAGCCGAAGTGGCGTAGCAGCGCCGTACGGCGTACCTCGCCGAGACCGGAGATCCCGTCCAGCGCCGATTCGGTCATCCGCTTGGAGCGGCGCTGCCTGTGGAAGGTGATGGCGAACCGGTGGGCCTCGTCGCGTACCCGTTGCAGCAGGTAGAGCGCCTCGGAGGTGCGGGGGAGGATGACCGGGAACTCGTCGTCGGGGAGCCAGACCTCCTCCAGCCGTTTGGCCAGCCCGCACAGGGCCACGTCGTCGACGCCCAACTCGGCGAGGGCCTGGGCGGCGGCGGCGACCTGCGGCGGGCCGCCGTCGACCACCACCAACTGCGGCGGGTACGCGAACCGGCGGGGACGGCCGGTGGTGGGGTCGATCCCGGGGCGGTCCGGGTCGGCGGCGGTCTCCTCACCGATCTCCCCGGTCTCGGCGCGGGCCTGGAGGTACCTGGTGAAGCGACGGCGCAGCACCTCGGACATGGCCGACAGGTCGTCGGTGGCACCCCGGACGACGAACCGGCGGTACTCGTTCTTGCGGGGCAGTCCGTCCTCGAAGACCACCATGCTGGCCACCACGTCGGTGCCCTGGATCTGGGAGACGTCGAAACACTCGATGCGCAGCGGGGAGGTCCGCATGCCCAGCGCCTCACCGACCTCGTCGAGGGCCTGGCTGCGGGTGGTCAGGTCCCCGGCTCGCTTGAGCTTGTGCCGGGCCAGGGCGTCCCTGGCGTTGCGTCCGACGGTCTCCAGCAGGTCCTTCTTGTCACCGCGCTGGGGCACCCGCAGGTTGACCCGACTGCCCCGGCGGGCGGAGAGCCAGTCGGCCAGGGCGTCGGTGTCGGCGGGGAGTGCGGGGACCAGAAGCTCCCGGGGGACGTCGGCCTCGCCCCGTTCGCCGCCGTAGACCTGGGTGCAGAAGTGGTGCACCAGGTCGCCGGGGGTCAGCTCCTCGGTCTTCTCCACCACCCAGCCGCGCTGGCCCCGGATCCGCCCGTCGCGGACGTGGAAGACCTGGACGGCGGCTTCGAGGGGGTCGTCGGCGAAGGCGACCACGTCGGCGTCGGTGCCGTCGCCGAGGACCACCGTCTGCTTCTCCATGGCGCGGCGCAGGGCTGCCACGTCGTCGCGCAGCCGGGCCGCCCGCTCGAACTCCAGGGCCGCGCTGGCCTCCGCCATCTCCCGTTCGAGGCGGCGGACCATGGTGTCGGTCCGCCCGGCCATGAAGTCGCAGAACCCGTCGACGATGTCCCGGTGTTCCTCGGCGGTGACGGTTCCGACGCAGGGGGCCGAGCACTTGCCGATGTATCCGAGCAGGCAGGGGCGGCCGACCTGCCCGGCCCGCTTGAACACCCCGGCCGAGCAGGTCCGGGCCGGGAAGACCCGCAGCAGCAGGTCGAGGGTCTCCCGGATCGCCCAGGCGTGCGAGTACGGCCCGAAGTAGCGCACCCCCTTGCGCTTGGCCCCCCGCATCACCTGGAGTCGGGGGTACTCCTCGTCGAGGGTGACGGCCAGGTACGGGTACGACTTGTCGTCGCGGTAGCGGACGTTGAACCTCGGGTCGTACTGCTTGATCCAGGTGAACTCCTGTTGGAGCGCCTCGACCTCGGTGCCGACGGTGATCCAGTCCACCGACTCGGCGGTGGTGACCATCTGTCGGGTCCGCTCGTGCAGACCCAGGAGGTCACCGAAGTAGGAGTTGAGGCGGCTGCGCAGGTTCTTCGCCTTGCCGACGTAGATCACCCGGCCGGTGCCGTCGCGGAACCGGTAGACCCCGGGGGCCTCGGGGATGGTGCCGGGGGCGGGGCGGTAGGTCGACGGATCAGCCACCCTTCGAGCCTAGTCGCCACCCCCGACACCCCCGACGGACCGCGCAGGCCACCCGGCACGGCAAAGCCGATCGACTCCTTCCGATATCGACATCCGTTCGCCTACCATCCGGTAACCGAAGTTTCTTCACGTCACCGCTCACCGCCTGATCCCCACTCCCCCGGAGGATCGTCATGCCCCCCACCGCAGCCCCCCGGCGGTCGGCCGGAGTCGGTACGCCCCGCCGGCTGATGGCCGGCGCAACCGCCGCCGTCGCCACCGCCGCCCTGCTCGTCGCCGTCCCCGGTCCGTCCACCGCCGCCGGAGCCGCCCAGACCACCGCCGCCGCAGTCACCCGGGCCGCACGGGTCGCACCGGCCGCCGCCTCCCCGATCAACCCCGGCAACGGCTTCGCCGCGAACGATCACTGCCTCGGCGAGTGCTCCGAGATCCTGCCGCCCGGCCAGAACGGCAACGCCACCCTCGTCGATATCCTCGGCAACCAGACCCTCGGCACCCTCCCCCGGCACTCCGCCGACCAGCTCGGCACCTACGCCGACCTGGTCTACGGGTACGCCGGGCTGCGCGAGGACCAGATCGGCACCTTCTTCCACGACGCCACCTTCGGCGTCGCCCCCAACCAGATCGAGCGGGACTACTCACCCCGTTCGGACGTACGGATCATCCGGGACAGGATCACCGGCGTACCGCACGTCACCGGCACCACCAGGGGCGGGACGATGTACGGCGCCGGATACGCCGGAGCCGAGGACCGCCTGTTCACCATGGACCTGCTCCGGCACGTCGGCCGGGGCACCCTGACCCCGTTCGCCGGTGGCGCCCCCGGCAACCGGGCACTGGAGCAGAGCGTCTGGCGCAACTCCCCGTACCGCGAGGCGGACCTCCAGACGCAGGTCGAGGCGTTGCGCAGCAAGGGCGGCGGGCGCGGCGAACAGCTCTACGCAGACGTGCAGGAGTACATCGCCGGCATCAACGCCTACATCCGCACCTGCATGGCCGCCCGCAACTGCCCCGGCGAGTACGTCCTCACCGGCCACCTCGACGCGATCACCAACGCGGGCGGACCGAAGCCGTTCACCATGACCGACCTCATCGCCATCGCCGGTGTTGTCGGCGGGTTGTTCGGCGGCGGAGGCGGCACCGAGATGCAGTCCGCACTGGTCCGCATCGCCGCCCGGGCCAAGTACGGCCCGGTCGAGGGCGACCGGGTGTGGCAGGGGTTCCGTGGCCAGAACGACCCCGAACAGGTGCTCACCCTGCACGACGGACAGAGCTTCCCGTACGGCGACGCGAACCCCGACGCCCCCAGCGTGGTCCTGCCCGACGCCGGCACCGCCCGGGTCGAGCCGATCCTCACCGACCCGACAGGCTCGGCCACCTCCACCGCCGACAGCGGTTCCGACCTCGCCGCCGCCCTCTCCGGGCTGACCATCGACCCGGCCCACCGGGGCATGTCCAACGCCGCAGTGGTCTCCGCCGCGCACTCCGCCACCGGTCACCCGGTCGCCGTGTTCGGCCCGCAGACCGGCTACTTCTCCCCGCAACTGCTGATGGTCCAGGAACTCCAGGGGCCGGGGATCAGCGCCCGGGGCGCGGCGTTCGCCGGCCTCAACCTGTACGTCCTGCTCGGCCGGGGCCAGGACTACGCCTGGAGCGCCACCTCCTCGGTCCACGACATCACCGACACGTACGCGGTGCCCCTGTGCACCACCGACGGCACCGCCCCCACCCTCGGCACCAACAGCTACCTCTACCGGGGTCAGTGCCTTGCCATGGAGGAGCTGTCCCACGTCAACAGGTGGAACCCCACGGTCGCCGACGGCACCCCCGCCGGGTCGTACAAGCTGGTCGCCTGGCGAACGAAGCTGGGGCTGGTCGGCTGGCGGGCCACCGTCGGGGGCAGGCCGCACGCCTTCACCCACCTGCGCTCCACCTACCGCCACGAGGCCGACTCCGCCATCGGGTTCCAGATGTTCAACGACCCCGGCGAGATGGGGACCGCCGCCGCGTTCCGCAACTCGGCGAACAACGTCGAATACGCCTTCAACTGGTTCTACGTCAACTCCAGGGAGTCGGCGTACCTCAACTCCGGGCTCAACCCGCTGCGGGCACCCGGCTCCAACCCGAACCTGCCGATGAAGGCCGAACCGGCGTACGAGTGGCAGGGTTTCGTCCCCGACACCAACACCGCCCGGTACGCCCCGGCCTCGGCGCACCCCCAGTCCACGAACCAGGACTACTACATCAGCTGGAACAACAAGCAGGCCAAGGACTTCGGGGCCGCCGACGGCAACTTCAGCTTCGGTGCCGTGCACCGGGCCGACCTGCTGGACAAACCGCTGAAGGCGGGCATCGCCGCCGGACGCAGGTACGACCGGGCCACCCTCACCGAACTGGTGCAACGGGCCGGACTGACCGACCTGCGCGGGGCGGAGGTCCTCGACGAGCTGATCCGGGTACTGGAGAGCCAACCGGTCACCGACACCGCCCTGGCCACCGAGATCACCCGTCTGAAGGCGTGGCGGGCCGACGGGGCGCTACGGGTCGAGACGGCCAAGGGCTCCAAGGTGTACCGGCACGCCGAGGCGATCCGGACCCTCGACGCCTGGTGGCCGCTGCTGGTCCGGGGGATCTTCCGCGCGCCCCTCGGCCCGGACCTCTACCAGTCGCTGGTCAACACCATGCAGCTCAACGAGTCGCCCTCCGGGTTGCAGCAGGGCGACCTGTCCACGCTGCCCTCCTCGGCCACCACCGCCCAGACCCACAAGGGTTCGGCGTTCCAGTACGGCTGGTGGGGGTACGTCGACAAGGACCTGCGTCGGGTCCTCGGCGAGCCGGTGGCCGGCGGAACGGGGCGTACCTTCTGCGGCGAGGGCGACCGGGGGGCCTGCCGGCAGATCCTGCTCGACACCCTGCGGACGGCGGCACAGACCCCTGCCACCACCACCTACCCGGGCGACGCCACCTGCGCGGCCGGGGACCAGTGGTGCGCCGACGCGATCGTCCAGTCCCCGCTGGGCGGGATCAAGCATGCGACCATCGCCTGGCAGAACCGCCCCACCTACCAGCAGGTCGTGTCGTTCCCCGCCCGGCAGGGCGACGACCTCGGCAACCTCGCCGCCGGACGACCGGTGACCGCCTCCAGCGCCCAACTCGGCCACCCGGCCGGGCGGGCCGTCGACGGGAACCTGGGCACCCGGTGGGCCAGCGACTGGGCCGACGACCAGTGGATCACCGTCGACCTGGGCTCCCCCAGACAGGTCGGCCGAGCCCGGCTGAACTGGGAGGACGCGTACCCCCGGGGATACCGGATCGAGGTCTCCACCGACGGGACATCCTGGCGTACCGCCTGGTCGACAACGCTCGGCGACGGCGGCACCGACCTGGCCGTCTTCCCCACCACCACCGCCCGGTACGTCCGGGTTCGGGCGGTCACCCGGGCCACCACCTACGGCGTCTCCCTCTGGGAGCTGTCCGTCTACTCCCACTGACCACTCCCACCGACCATTCCACCGACCGGCGACGGCCGGCCCGCAGGTAGCGGGCCGACCGTCGGCGTCCTCAGCCGTCGCGGGCGGGCTCGTGGAGCGGGCGGGCGCAGTGCCGACCACAGCTCGGTCCGCCCGACCTGGCTCAGCGTGGGTGCACACCCGTCGCAGCTCGACCCGCCCGGCTCCGGCGCGGGTGCGCGCCCGTCGCGCTCCCCATGTCAGGCCAGGGAGATGTCCTCGCCGGAGACCCGCAGCTCCTTCTCGGCCAACCCGGCGGTCGCCGGGCCGGACTCCACCGAACCGTCGGTGATGGAGAACCTGCTGTTGTGGCAGGTGCAGTTGATGCTGCCCCCGTCGACGTTCGACACCGGGCAACCCTGGTGGGTGCAGATCGGGTCGAAGCCCTTGAACTCCCCCTCGGTGGGCTGGGTGATCACCACACCCTGCTGGGCGAGGATCCTGCCTCCGCCGACCGGGATGTCCCCGGTCTTGGCGATGGCCGGCGCGCCACCCTCGGTGCCCCCGTCGTTCTCGCCGTCGCCCTCGGGGGAGTTCGCGATGGGACGATCGCTGCCGCACGCCGTCAACACCACTGTCGCCCCCACCGCCCCGGCCCCGGCGAGAAGCGCCCGTCGGCTCTGCCCCGCCGGACCGGCGATCACCTGGTCGTCGTTCATGTACTGCCCCTCTCTGGTCACCGTCGCCTGCGGTCCCTACCCCCGTACACGCAGCACCACTCCCGACCAGTTCACCCCAATCCCCTGTGAACTACCTGTATCCCACCCCACCCCAGCCTCCCCGCCTCCCCCGGCTTGCCCGGCTCGCCCCCGGCTTGCCTCCCCCAGCTTGCCTCCGTTGATCAAGGGGTTTGCGTCACGCCGGAGATCAGAACTGACGCAAACCCCTTGATCACCCGTCGATCGGAGCGGGAGCGGGGGCAGGGGGTGGGGGTGGGGATGGGGGTGGGGGTGGGAGGGCAGGGGGGTGGGAGGGCAGGGTGGGGGTGGGTCAGGGGGTGGGGGTTTTGGGTTTGCGGGTTCGGGGGCGGGTCTGGGTGTGGGTGTGGTTGGCCTTGGCGGCCCGGGTGGTGGCCGCCTTCGCGCCGGCAGGCTCGCCGTCGAGGCCGAGGACCTGCCGCAGGAACAGACCGGTGTGGCTCTCGGCCACCTCGGCGACCTCCTCCGGGGTGCCGGTGGCCAGGACCGTACCGCCCCGGTGGCCGCCCTCCGGACCCATGTCGATCAACCAGTCGGCGGTCTTGATCACGTCGAGGTTGTGCTCGATGGTGATCACGGTGTTGCCCTTGTCGACAAGGCCCTCCAGGACCATCAGCAGCTTGCGGATGTCCTCGAAGTGCAGGCCCGTGGTCGGCTCGTCGAGCACGTAGACGGTCCGGCCGGTGGAGCGCTTCTGCAACTCGGAGGCGAGCTTGACCCGCTGCGCCTCACCGCCGGAGAGGGTGGGGGCGGGCTGCCCGAGCCGGACGTACCCCAACCCCACGTCGACGAGGGTCTTCAGGTGCCTGTGGATCGCCGGGATGGCGGAGAAGAACTCGGCCGCCTCCTCGATCGGCAGGTCCAACACCTCCGCGACGGTCTTGCCCTTGTAGTGCACCTCCAGGGTCTCCCGGTTGTACCGGGCGCCCTTGCACACCTCGCAGGGCACGTACACGTCGGGCAGGAAGTTCATCTCGATCTTCAGGGTGCCGTCACCGGAGCACGCCTCGCACCGTCCGCCCTTGACGTTGAACGAGAACCGGCCGGGGCCGTACCCCCGGACCTTCGCCTCGACCGTCTCGGCGAAGAGCTTGCGGACGTGGTCCCACACCCCGGTGTACGTCGCCGGGTTCGAGCGTGGGGTACGCCCGATCGGCGACTGGTCGACCCCGACGACCTTGTCCACGTGTTCCAGGCCGGTGATCCGGGTGTGCCGCCCCGGCACCAGCCGGGCACCGTTGATCTGGTTGGCGAGGACCGCGTACAGGATGTCGTTGACCAGCGTCGACTTGCCCGAACCGCTGACCCCGGTGACGGCGATGAGCTGCCCGAGCGGGAACGGCACCGTCAGGTTGCGCAGGTTGTTCTCCCGTGCCGCGTGCACCACCAGCTCCCGGCCCGGGGTCTGCGGACGCCGGACCGCCGGCGTCGGGATGGACCTGCGACCCGACAGGTACGCCCCGGTGGCCGACTCCGGGTTCTCCAGCAGCCCCGCCACCGACCCGGAGTGCACGATCCGCCCACCGTGCTCACCCGCGCCGGGGCCGATGTCGACGATCCAGTCGGCGGTACGGATGGTGTCCTCGTCGTGTTCCACGACGATCAGGGTGTTACCCAGCCCCCGCAGCCGGACCAGGGTCTCGATCAGCCGGTGGTTGTCGCGCTGGTGCAGCCCGATCGACGGCTCGTCGAGCACGTAGAGGACGCCGACGAGACCGGAGCCGATCTGGGTGGCCAACCGGATCCGCTGCGCCTCACCACCGGAGAGGGTGCCGGCGGGACGGTCCAGGGAGAGGTAGTCCAGCCCCACGTCGAGCAGGAACCGCAGCCGGGCGTTGATCTCCTTGAGCACCCGCTCGGCGATCAGCTTCTGCCTGTCGGTCAGCTCGATGCCGGCGAGCAGGTCGGCGCACTCCCCCACCGACAGGTTGCAGACCTCGGCGATGCTCCGTCCGGCCAGGGTGACGGCGAGCACCTCCGGCTTGAGGCGGGCACCCCCACAGGCCGCACAGGGCACGTCGCGCATGTAGCCCTCGTACTTGTCACGGGACCAGTCCGACTCGGTGTCGGAGTGCCGACGCTCGATCCACTGCACCACACCCTCGAACCCGGTGTAGTACGAGCGCTCCCGGCCGTACTTGTTGCGGTAGCGCACGTGCACCTGGTCGCCGGAGCCGTGCAGGATCGTCTTCTGCGCCCGGGACGGCAACGCCCGCCAGGGCGTGTCGAGGTCGAAGTGCTCGCTCTCGCCGAGCGCCTCCAGCAACCGCAGGAAGTACTCCAGGCTGTGCCCGTTGGACCAGGGCTGGATCGCTCCCCCGCGCAGGGTCCGCTCCGGGTCCGGGATGATCAGCTCCGGGTCGACCTCCTTCTTGGTGCCCAGTCCCGTGCACTCCGGGCAGGCCCCGTACGGGGCGTTGAAGGAGAAGACCCGGGGTTCCAGGTCCTCGATCGCCAGGGGGTGGTCGTTGGGGCAGGCCAGGTGCTCGGAGTAGCGCCGCTCCCGCCCCGGGTCGTCCTCGTCGAGGTCGACGAAGTCCAGCAGGACCAGCCCGTCGGAGAGCCCGAGGGCGGCCTCGACCGAGTCGGTGAGCCGCTGCTTGGCGCCGGGTTTGACGGTGAGCCTGTCGATCACCACCTCGATGGTGTGTTTCTCCTGCTTCTTGAGCTTCGGCGGCTCGGTCAGCTGGTGGACCACCCCGTCGACCCGGGCCCGGGCGTACCCCTTGCCCTGGAGTTCGGCGAACAGGTCGACGTACTCGCCCTTGCGTCCCCGTACCACCGGTGCGAGGACCATGAACCGGGTGCCCTCGGCCATCGCCAGGACCCGGTCGACGATCTGCTGCGGGCTCTGCCGGGAGATCAGCTCCCCGCAGACCGGGCAGTGCGGCACCCCGACCCGGGCGAAGAGCAGGCGCAGGTAGTCGTAGACCTCGGTGATGGTGCCGACAGTCGAACGCGGGTTACGCGATGTCGACTTCTGGTCGATCGACACCGCCGGGCTGAGCCCCTCGATGAAGTCGACGTCGGGCTTGTCCATCTGACCGAGGAACTGCCGGGCGTACGACGACAGCGACTCCACGTAGCGCCGCTGGCCCTCGGCGAAGATCGTGTCGAACGCCAGGCTCGACTTGCCGGAGCCGGAGAGCCCGGTGAACACGATCAGGGCGTCCCGGGGCAGGTCGAGACTGACGTCACGCAGGTTGTGCTCGCGTGCGCCACGGATGATCAGTCGGTCGGCCACGTTTCGTGTACTCCCGGGTGCATGAGGACAAAAGGGATCTGTCCGCTTCGACCGCTCCTGCGGATCAGGAGGGCATTTCGAGCGGTTGTGTGGGGGCGCGAAAAGCGCCCACGCAACTCTAGCCCCGGGGTACGACACTTCTCCGTACCCAGACGTTCCCCCAGCTCAGACCGGTCGGGCGGGGGTGCCTACAGGCCACCCGGAGACGGGGGCTCGGGACGCGCCGGGCGACGCCGTCCCGCACGCCACCCGCCCCGACGCTCACCCGCCAACCGGCTCTGGCGGCGTCGTGACTCGTACGCCACCTCCCGCTGCAACGCCCGCCAGCTCTCCCACCGCCGTACCGACAGGTCCCCGGTGTCCAGGGCCGACCGCACCGCGCACCCGGGCTCGACGGTGTGCGCGCAGTCGGCGTACCGGCACCCCTCGGCGAGGTCGGCGATGTCGGCGAACGCCCGGTCCAGCCCGGCCGCCCCGTCGAGCAGGCCGACCGCCCGGACCCCCGGGGTGTCCACCACCGCCCCACCGCCGGGCACCGCGACCAGCGACCGCCAGGTGGTGGTGTGCCGCCCCTTGCCGTCTACCCGGCGGATCTCCTGGGTCCGCAACACCGGCGCCCCCGCCAGGGCGTTGACCAGGCTCGACTTGCCCGCCCCGGAGGGACCGAGCAGCCCCAGGGTCCGCCCGGAGGCCACCTCGGCGCGCAGCGCGTCGAGGCCGGTCCCCCGCTGGGCGCTGACCGCCAGCACCGGCGCCCCGGCGGCGACGGCCTCCAGTTGCCGGGCCACCGCCGTCGGGTCGGCGGCCAGGTCGGACTTGGTGAGCACCACCAGCGGCCGGGCCCCCGACTCGTACGCCACCGCCAACAGCCGCTCGATGCGCCCCAGGTCCGGCGACGGGTGCACCGGCTCGACCACGGCGACGGCGTCGAGGTTGGCCGCCAGCACCTGACCGGCGGCCTGCCGACCGGCGGTCCGGCGGATCAGGGCGGTCCGGCGCGGCAACACCGCCTCGACCGTGACGCGTCGGTCCGGCCAGGTGCCCAGCAGCACCCAGTCCCCCGCGCAGGGCAACCGGGTCAGGTCCCGGGCGGCGGCGGCGAACAGCCCGCCCCCGACAGTGGCCCGGACCGGCCCGTCGGCGGCCAACACCGTGCACACGCCCCGGTCCACCCGGGCCACCCGGCCCGGACGGTGGTCCGCCCGACGGCCCAGCGCCGCCGCGCGCTCGGCGTCCCAGCCGAGCATGGTCAGGTCGATGGTCATGGTCACCTCGTCGCCACCAGGACACCGTGCTCTTCGGTGCCCGTCGGTGGCGACGGTAGAGGGTGCACCGACGCGCCGAGAAGCGATTTCCGTCGAGCCGGGGTTTCACAGCGACGGGGACGCCGGGGACCGCTACTGTCGGACCGTGACCACGGACCCGCTCCGGTTGACCAGGGACGTGGACGAGGCGACCGCGCGGCTGCTCGACACCGCTGCCGCCTTCGACGCCGCCGACGTCGCGGCCCCGTCACTGCTGCCCGGGTGGACCCGGGGCCACGTCCTGGCCCACCTGGCCCGCAACGCCGACGGCTTCGTCAACCTCCTCACCGCCGCCCGCACCGGCGAGACGATCCCGATGTACGCCGGCACCGCCGCCCGCACCCACGACATCGAGTCCGGGGCCGCCCGCCCGCCCGGGGAGCACCTGACCGACCTGCGACGGTGCTCCGAGCGGTTCGCCGAGGCGGTGGCCGCGATGCCGCCGCAGGCCTGGGCTGCCGACGTGCAGACCCGCCGGGGCCCCTGGCCCGCCGCCCTGCTCGTCTGGGGACGGCTGCGGGAGATCGAGGTCCACCACGTCGACCTGACCGCCGGGTACCACCCGGACGCCTGGTCGGTGGCCTTCGCCCGACGGCTCCTGCACGAGGTGACCACCGGGCTGACCGCCCGTACCGACGCGCCGGCCATGGTCCTGCGCTTCGACGGCGGCGCGCACGAGACGGCCGTCGGTGACCGCGCCGACGCCCCGCACGTGCAGGGTCCGGCCCACGAACTCGCCGCCTGGCTGATCGGGCGCAGCCGAGGCGACCTGCTCACCGTCGTTCCCGACGGCCCGCTTCCCACCCCTCCGGAATGGATCTGACCCGCACATGACCGACAACGAAGACGCCCCGACCGGCGGCGAACCGACAGTCATCGACCTCGACCACCTCACCGTCACGAAGGTGTCGGTGGGGCCGATGGACAACAACGCGTACCTGCTTCGGTGCCGGGCCACCGGCGAGCAGCTGCTGATCGACGCGGCCAACGAGGCGTCCCGGCTCGTGGCCCTGGTCGGCGACACCGGCCTGGCCACCGTGGTCACCACCCACCGGCACATGGACCACTGGGTCGCCCTGGAGGAGGTGGTGGCCAAGACCGGGGCCCGGCCGCTGGCGCACGCCGCCGACGCCGACGGGCTGCCGATCCCGGTCGAGCCGCTGGCCGAGGGGGACACCGTCCGGGTCGGCGAGTGCGAGCTGGAGGTCATCCACCTGGTGGGTCACACCCCGGGTTCGGTCGCGCTGCTCTACCGCGACCCCGGGGGCGTCCCCCGCCTCTTCACCGGGGACAGCCTTTTCCCAGGTGGGATAGGAAACACGGACCGGGACCCGGAGCGGTTCGGTTCGCTCATCGACGACGTGCAGCGCAAGCTCTTCGACAGGCTCCCGGACGAGACCTGCTTCCACCCGGGCCACGGCCACGACAGCACCCTCGGCCACGAACGTCCGGCTCTGCCGCAGTGGCGGGCCCGGGGTTGGTGACCGGAGTGACGGCCTCGTCCTGACCTGGCAACGATCCCGGCGGCCGGTCGCCCCACTGCGGCCGGTCGCTCGGTCGCTCTACGGCGGCCGGTCGCTCGGTCGCTCTACGGCGGCCGGTCGCCCCGGTACCCACGCATCGCGGGTCCCCGGGCGCAGCGCGCCGCCCCGCCGCCGCAACGGAGGACGTCGGTGAGGAGCGCTCAGTCCGCCGCCTCGGGGCCGGTCGGACTCCCGGCGGCCGAGTCGGTGGCACTGACCGGGGCGGCGCGGGGCACCCTCGGAACGACAACGACCGGAGCCACGGCCGACGGAACGACAACGGGCGGGGTGACGACGGCGGGAGTGGCGGTCGACGAGGCGACGGCGGTCGGGGCGGAGACCACAGACAACAGGCGGCGTCGGGTCCCGGCCAGGAGCGTGCCCGCCAGCAGCATCCCGACGGCCATGGTGACGAGCGTGGGGGCGGGTCCCCCGGGGAACAGACCGGTCACCCACCGGGCCGCGCTGCCCAACAGCACGTAGAGACCGGCCCAGAGGCCCGCTCCGAGGGCCGAACATCCGAGGAACCGCCAGTACGACATCCGGAGCCCTCCGGCGGCCAGCGGCACCAACGTGTTGAACACCGGCAGGAAGGGCGTGACCAGCACCATCCGTCCGCCACCACGGCGGACGAACATCTCGGCAGCCGCCCAGCGGCTCTCGCCGATCCAGCCGCCGAACCGGCCGTGGCGCAGCCGCTTGCCGTACCGGCGTCCGGCGGCGAAGGTCAGCGACCATCCGCAGACGCAACCGATCACCACCGAGCCGACGGTGGCCGGGGCGATGCCCGGCCGTCCCAGTCCGATGGCGGCCAGGACCGCCACGTCTCCGGGCACCAGCACCCCGAGCAACGGGACGGCGTCCAGGACCATCACCAGCCCGAGCGCCACCATCACCAGTGCGGTGGGCAGTTCACCCAGCTGGGCCGACCACTCCGTCATGACCCGTAGGCTATGGTGCCGAGCAACCAAGGTCATCGGGCATGTTCCCCTCATCACCCTGATTTCCGCCCCGTAGGCCTCACCGGCGAGTGCCTCGGCGGGTGCGGCGACGTATTCGGCGGTTTCCTCGGCGCGGCCTGCGGCACTTCGGGCGGCGAAAAGGGGTCCGGCCCGTTACTGTCGGGGGTGAAACAGGGCGATCATCGACCGATGGCCGGTGGTCAGCCGCAGGAAACAGGGAGAGATGCATGGCAACCGGCACGGTCAAGTGGTTCAACTCGGAAAAGGGCTTCGGCTTCATCGAGCAGGACGGCGGGGGCCCGGACGTCTTCGTGCACTACTCGGCGATCGCGAGCAGCGGTTACCGTGAGCTGCACGAGGCGCAGAAGGTCGAGTTCGACGTGACCCAGGGGCAGAAGGGCCCGCAGGCCGACAACGTACGCCCGCTGTAACCCGCGTGCCGGTGGCGGCGGTCCGGGATCCGGCCGCCGCCACGGCCGCTCAGTTGCAACGGCTCACGGGTTTCCTCCCCGCCGCTATCCCTGCTGGCGGGTGATCTCCTCGGCGATCTGCCGAGGCAGTTGGTTGACCTGTGTGGTCAGCGCGTCCAGTCGCTGCATGGTGTAGTCGAGCTTCGCCACCAGGCTGTTGCCGGACTCGGCCGGGCCGGTGCCGTCGGGGTCGACCTTGCGGCCCATGCTCGTCCCGCCGTAGAACATCCCCAGGTACACGTTGTGGATCTCGGTCTCGGCCTGTTCGCTCATGGCGTCCTCCTCCTGGATGAGTCCGATGGTGGTCAGGTAGCGGTGGAACAGCGGACGCTGGTCCCGGCCCGCCTTCGTCGAGTCACGAAAGAAACTGAAGTGGGTGTGCCACAGGTGTGAGTTGTCCCCGCTGGACCGA
>NZ_JBEPEQ010000107.1:0-19689 GCF_040300925.1 Micromonospora sp. NPDC000207 | reverse complement strand
GCTGACCTGGTGGCCGAGCACTGGAACAACAGCTGACCCGGATCGTGTTCTGTCGCCGGCCGGTGTCCTTCGGGACACCGGCCGGCGACGTCTGCGCGTACCGTCGCCGGATTGATCCGAACCCTTGCGGGGCACGTATGTCCAGCGGGGACGGTGAAAGGGGAGACTGGTGGCCGACCACGAGATGTACCGGCGTCCGGTGCCGGACCGGGTCATCGAGGTGACCGGTCCCCAGGAGTCCCCGCCCCCCGCCACTGACCGGCCCCGCTGGTCGCGGGGCATGCGGATGCTGGCCGTCGCCGTCGTGGCGCTCCTCGTGTTGGGGGTCGCCGCCGTGGCCGCGATGCTGCCCGCCACCGACCACACCACTGGGAACTTCTCCGGCGTGAACCGTCCGGCGCCCGACGGACCCGCCGACCCGGCCGGCGAACCCGATCCGGCGGCGCAACCGGCCGACGAGGCGACCGCACCCCTGGACGGCCGTCGACAGGCCGTCTTCGAACTCGTCGACGGGGTCACCACCCTCTCCCTGCGCACCGACGACCTCGGCGACCGGCTGTACCGGATCAGCAGCCCGCCCGAGGCCGGGGTGGTCCCCGCGCCCAAGGTCTTCGGCGACCAGGTCCACCTGCACGTCGGGCGCAGCGGTCGGGAGGGACCCGGCGTGGTCGACGTGGTCCTCCACTCCGGGGTCACCTGGCAGCTGAAGATCACCGGTGGGGTCGACGAGCAGGTGCTCGACCTGAGTCGGGGCCGGTCCGCCGGAGTCGAGCTGGTTGGCGGGGCCAGCCGGACCGAGCTGCGGCTGCCCGACGTCGCCGGCACCCTCACCGTCCGGATGTCCGGCGGCGTGGGCGACCTGCTGATCCGGTCGACAGGTGACCAGCCGGCACGGGTACGGGCCGGATCCGGTGCCGCCACCATCCGGGTGTACGAGCACCGTCGGACCGGTGTCGCCGCCGGTACCGTCGTCGGCTCCCCGGACTGGGACCGCGTCGACGACCGGCTCTGGGTCGACCTGGTGGCGGGGGCCAACTCGGTGACCGTCACCGGGAGCTGACAGTACAGTCAGGGTGGTGGAGCGTACCGAATCGATGCCGGCGCTGACCCGACCCGCCGGCGCCGCCCCGACCGACCCCGAGAGTGTCCTGCTGCCCGGCCACGACGTGCCGCTCGGGCGGTGGACCACAGTCCGCCGCCTGCTGCCCCAGCGGCAGCGCCGGATGGTGGGCGCGTGGTGCTTCGTGGACCACTTCGGCCCCGACGACGTCGCACAGCGACCCGGCATGGAGGTGCCGCCGCACCCGCACACCGGGTTGCAGACGGTCACCTGGCTGGTGGACGGGGAGATCGTGCACCGCGACAGCCTGGGCAACGTCCAGTCGATCCGTCCCGGCCAGCTCAACGTCATGACCTCCGGGCACGGCATCGCCCACTCCGAGCGCTCCCCCCGGGACCGTCCGCCGGTCATGCACGGCGTCCAACTCTGGGTGGCGCTGCCCGACCCCGCGCGGGCCGGGGCGGCGGACTTCGCCCACCACGCCGACCTGCCCACCTGGCGCAGCGGGGACCTGCACGCCACTGTGCTCGTCGGCGACCTCGACGGGGTGCGCTCCCCGGCGGTGGTGCACACCCCGCTGCTCGGCGCGGAGCTGACCTTCGGTGGCACGGCCCCGGCGACCCTCGCGCTGCGCCGGGACTTCGAGTACGGACTGCTGGCCCTGGCGGGTTCGGCGCAGGTCGACGGGACCACTGTCGCCCCCGGTTCGCTGCTCTACCTCGGGACGGGCCGGGACCGACTCACGGTGCGCGCCGCCCCCGACTGCCGGTTGCTGCTGCTGGGCGGGGAACCCTTCGACGAACCGCTGGTCATGTGGTGGAACTTCGTCGGCCGCTCGCACGAGGAGGTGGTCGCCGCCCGGGAGGAGTGGATGGCCGGGGCCTCCCGGTTCGGCACGGTGGCCGACGACCCGGCCGACCCCCTGCCCGCCCCGACACTGCCCACCACCAGGCTGAAGGTGCGGGACCGTCACGGGGGCGTCCGCCCGGTCGAATGACGCCGGCCTCTCATGATCAAAAAGGTGGGATGCCCCACACTTTCCCCGAAATCGGCCGTTCAGACGATGGTGCATCGTATCCTGGTCCTGGCTGAGATGCCCGCCCGGTTCGGGCGAACATCCCTCGCGGCGGTCACGACCCGGTTCGGGCGTGGACCCCTGGAGGACAGAGTTGCTGTAGCGCCCCGGTTCGCGGTTCGTGAACCGGGGCGCTGTCAGTTTCGGGGCCCGTCGCCCGACACGCGGATCCGGTCACGGCCGGGCGCGGCCACCCACCCGGAAGCAGCCCACGTCACGACCACTGTCGTCCCACCCCGGTGGACGCCGACGGCGTGAGGTGCCGGCGAGGGGTTTGTCCCCCCGGTACGCGGGAACCCCGGGCCGCCCCCGCCGCAGCGGGTGTCCGACGGCCCACCGAAGGAGCGACCGGATGAACTACGACACCTTCGTCGACCAGGTGGCCCGGCGTACCCGGGCCTCCTCCGAGCAGACTGTGGAGCTGATCCGGGCGACGCTGGAGACCCTCACCGAGCGGCTCACCGGTGGGGAGGTGCTGGACCTGGCCACCCAGTTGCCGAGGCCGTTGCAGGTGATGCTGCGGCCGACGCCGGACACCGAGGCGGCCGACCGGTTCGGGGCGGCCGAGTTCGTGGCCCGGGTCAGCTACCGCACCGGGATCGACGAGAGCGCCACCCGGATCGCCGTACGGGCGGTCTTCACCACCCTCCGGGAGGCGATCCCCGGCGGAGAGTTCGACGAGATCGTCACCCGGTTGCCCCGCGACTACCGGGACATGGTCGAGCCGGCCCTGGCCCCCGGTGTCGCCCTGCGTCGCGCCTGACCCCTTCGAGGTCCCTCGAAGGAGGTATCCCGATCTCACCGGCCGGTACGAGGCCCGGCGGCGCGACGGCTGGCACGCTGACCTGGTCAGTCGGACCACGAGACGGGACACCGATGGCCACCACCGCCACCTCCACCCCCACCACCACCCCCGCCGCCGGTCGGGTCGTCCTGCTCGACGTGTTGCGCGGGGTGGCGATCCTGGGGACCCTCGCCACCAACGTCTGGATCTTCGCCACCCCCGGCGGCGAGGCCCGGTTCCTCCTCGACGCCACGAGCGTCTCGGCGGCCGTCGGCCTCTCCGGTGACGGACCGGCCGCCGCCGCGATCGTCGAGGGCGTGTTCCGGTTCCTGGCCAACGGCAAGTTCCTCGCCCTGCTCACCATCCTGTTCGGCGTCGGTCTGGCCATCCAGCACCGCAGCGCCACCACCCGGGGACGGCCCTGGCCCGGCCGGTACGGGTGGCGCGCACTGCTGCTGTTCGTCGAGGGAACCCTGCACTTCCTGGTGGTGTTCGCCTTCGACGTCCTGATGGGGTACGCGGTCACCGCGCTGCTGGTGGCCTGGCTGCTGGCCCGCTCCGTCCGGGTCCAGCGGGCGGCGATGTACCTGGCGGGCGGAATGCACCTGGCCCTGATGCTGTTGCTCACCCTCGCCCTGGTGCTCGCCCCGCAGGCCGCCTTCGGCGACGGCGACGGCGGGGCGGGCGGGGCCGGCACCGAACCGCAGTTCACCGAGGCGGGCTGGCCCGACCAGGTCGCGTTCCGGCTGGACAACCTGTTGGCGTTGCGGGCCGAGCCGATCCTCACCTTCGGGCTGCTCGTCTTCCTCTTCCTGTTCGGCGTGCGGCTGTGGCGGGCGGGGGTGTTCGACGCCGACGACCGGGGTCGGGTCCGACGTCGACGGCTGCTCTGGATCGGACTGGGCGTCGGGTTGCCGTTGAACGCGGCGACCACCCTCGCCGGACCACAGTGGTTCCTGGTCGACAGGTACGTCTGCGCCCCACTGCTGGCCCTGGGCTACCTCGGCCTGGTCGGGGTGTGGGTGGACGGCAGCCGGCGACCCGGGGTGGTCCGCGACGGACTGGGCGCGGTGGGCCGTACCGCGCTGTCCTGTTACGTCCTGCAGAACGTGCTCTGCGCGGCGCTCTGTTACGGCTGGGGACTGGGGTTGGCCCACGCGTGGCGACACGCCGCCCCGTGGTGGGTGCTGGGGCTCTGGGCGGTGCTCAGCGTGGTGCTGGTGGTGGTCGCCCGGTGGTGGACGACCCGGTGGCGGCGAGGACCCCTGGAAGCGGCGGCGGGACGGTTGGTACGCCGGAGCTGACCTGTCACTGCCGGTGTCGCCCGGTTGACCCCACGTCGACCCAGGTGGGGCCGGAGGCGAACTCGTCGGAATTGTTGGCGGGGTCGAGTTGGTACACGCCCCCGGCCTGTCCTAACCTGGTCCAGGACGAGGGGAGTACTTCCCACGAACCATGCCGGTCAGTACGGTGCGCTGATGCGCACCCCGGGTGGTTGCCCATGAGAGATGGGTGAAGGAGACCTCGAACATGGAATGGTGTTCGAGGAGGTCTCATGCCCGAAATGTCGTACGCGGCTGCGTCCACCGGCGGTGGTCTGACGTCGATCGGTACCCCCACCATGTGGGCGGTGACCATCGCGGGCGTGATCGCCCTGCTGGCACTCGACTTCCTGGTCACCCGGAAACCGCACGAGGTGTCGATGCGGGAGGCCCTCGGCTGGTCGGCGTTCTACGTCGCGCTTCCCCTGGCCTTCGGCGTCTGGATCTGGTGGGACTTCAGCTCCCAGGAGGGCCTGGAGTACCTCACCGGGTACCTGGTGGAGAAGTCCCTGTCGGTCGACAACCTCTTCGTCTTCATGCTCCTGCTGGCCGCCTTCGCCGTCCCCGGCGCCCTCGCCCAGCGGGTCCTGCTCTTCGGCATCACCGGCGCCCTGGTCCTGCGGGCGATCTTCATCGCGCTCGGTGCCGCCGCGTTGCAGACCCTGGACTTCGCCTTCCTGATCTTCTCGATCATCCTGATCCTCACCGCGATCAAGCTCCTGCGTGACGCCCTCTCCGGGCACGAGCAGGAAGTCGACATCTCGAAGATGCGGTCGGTCCGGCTGCTGCGCCGGTTCATGCCGGTCACCAACGAGTACCACGGCACCAAGATGGTGGTCCGCCTCAACGGCAGGCGCACCCTGACCCCGCTGGCCCTGGTGGTGGTAGCGGTCTTCGCCACCGACATCGTCTTCGCCGTCGACTCGGTGCCCGCCGTGTACGGCATCACCGAGGACCCGTACCTGGTCTTCGCCACCAACGCCTTCGCCCTGCTCGGCCTGCGGGCGCTCTACTTCGTCCTGCACGCCGCCCTCAGCCGCCTGGTCCACCTCAGCTACGGCCTCGCCGTGATCCTCGCCTTCATCGGCGTCAAGCTGGGTCTGCACTGGGCCCACGGGATCTGGGACGGCGTACCGGAGATCCCCACCCTGGTCTCCCTCGGCGTGATCGTCGGGGTCCTGACCATCGTGACCCTCACCAGTCTCCGGGCCACCCGCAACACCGAGCCCGGCCCGACCGAGGTGGTCAAGGAACGACTCTGAGGCAGACCCCACCGGTCCTCCCCGCCGTACGGTGACGGCCCACGTCGAGCACCGACGGCGCGGGAGGCGACCCGGGGGCGTCGAACCGCCGGACCGTACGAGGGCCGATCCCGCACGTCCGGGGGCGGCCCTCGCGCGTGACCCCACGTTTGCCGGGTCGATCGGCGGGAACCGCTGCAGGCATGACGAAACCTCGTGTGGTGATCGTGGGTGCCGGTTTCGCCGGATACCACGCGGCGAAGACCCTCAGCCGGCTGGCCCGTGACCGGGCCGAGATCGTCCTTCTCAACTCCACCGACTACTTCCTCTACCTGCCGCTGCTGCCCGAGGTCGCCGCCGGGGTCATCGAACCGACCCGGATCTCCGTGCCGCTCGCCGGGACCCTCGACGGGGTCCGGGTCGTCATCGGCGAGGCCGACCGGGTCGACCTGCAGAACCGGTGGGTCGGCTTCACCCAGCCCGAGGGCGACCGGGGACGGTTGGCGTACGACCGACTGGTCCTCGCCGTCGGTAGCGTGAACAAGCTGCTGCCCATCCCCGGCGTCACCGAGTACGCGCACGGTTTCCGGGGGCTGCCCGAGGCGCTCTTCCTCCACGACCACGTGGTCCGGCAGATCGAGCTGGCCGAGCAGGCGCAGGACCCGGCCGAGCAGCAGGCCCGGGCGACCTTCGTGGTGGTCGGCGCCGGATACACAGGCACCGAGGTGGCCGCCCACGGCCAGCTGTTCACCGACGAACTGGTCGCCCAGCGGCCCCGGCTCTCCGTCCGGCCCCGGTGGATGCTGCTGGACGTCGCCCCCCGGGTGCTTCCCGAGCTGGACCAGCGGATGTCGGTTACCGCCGACCGGGTGCTGCGCCGCCGTGGCGTCGACGTACGGATGGGCACCTCGGTGGCGGAGGCCACCGCCGACGGGGTGCGGCTCACCGACGGGGAGTACGTCCCCACGTGCAGCCTCGTCTGGTGCGTCGGGGTACGCCCGGACCCCTTCGTCGCCGACCTCGGGCTGCGTACCGAGAAGGGCCGCCTGGTGGTGGACGAGTTCCTCACCGTCCCCGGCTTCCCCGAGGTGTACGCCTGCGGGGATGCCGCAGCGGTCCCGGACCTCGCCCGACCCGGTGAGGTGTGCGCGATGACCGCCCAGCACGCCCAGCGGCAGGGCAAGCTCGTCGCCCACAACATCGCCGCCTCGTACGGGCAGGGGCGTCGCCGCCCGTACAAGCACCACGACCTGGGTTGGGTGGTCGACCTGGGTGGCAGGGACGCGGCGGCGAACCCGTTGAAGCTCTCCCTGTCCGGTCTGCCGGCCAAGGCGGTCACCAGGGGCTACCACCTGTTGGCCATGCCGGCGAACCGGGCTCGGGTCGGTGCCGACTGGATGCTCGACGCCGCTCTGCCCCGCCCGGCGGTGCAGCTCGGTCTGGTGCCGGCCAACGCCGTACCGCTGGAGAGCAGTTCACCGGAGATCGCGATGCACCGGCCCTGACCCGCCCGGCCACCTCGTTCCTGTTCCGGATCGTCGATCTCTCCCGGCCCGCCTTCCCGTCGGTACCCGTGCCGAGACGGGGGCCGGTGCCCGTCTCATCCGACCGGGGTGAGGGGCGCTCACCCGGAGCGGCTCCACCATCACATCGGCGAGGCAACTTCCGAGGAGCGCGGAAGGGGGAGGTCGTCATGAGGCAGATCGTCGAGATCGTGCCGTCCCGTCCCGGGTGGTACGCGCGGTGGCGCACCGCAGGGGGCACCCGCTGCTACCCGATCAGCCTGTGGGCACTGGTCGAGGAGGCGGACGGGAGCGGACGGGAGGTGATCGGGGTGGACTGCGCCGGGCAGTGGCCGGGCGCCGACGACCTGGACGCGGAGGTGGAGTTCGTCCGCTACCTGTTCCACGCGGTGGACACCGGAACGCCGGAGGACGCGGAGCCGCCGTCGACCCGGGCCGGGTTCCGGCGGCAACCCGCCACCACCACCTGACCGGGTCAGCCGGCGGCCTGGCTCCCGTCGACGGTGGCGGTCCCCGGGTCGACAGCCAGCAGTTCCGCCAGGCCGGTGCGGTCGAGGAGCTGTTGGAGCTGGCGACTCACCCCGGTCAACCGGATCGGCCCGGTGCCGCTGCGGTGGATCACGACGAAGGCGCTGAGTCCGGAGGAGTCACACAGGGTGACCGCGTTGAGGTCGACCTCGAACTGCTCGTATCCGTCCCGACGCAGCTGCGCGGCGGCGGCGATGAGCTCAGGTGCGGTGTCGAAGTCGAGTTCGCCGGTCAACCGCAGCCGGACGTGGCCGGCCTGCGGCCGGGTCACCTCGATGGACAACAGTCGAGACGGCATGGCTCCAGTCTTCCAGCCGCCTGCGGGGCGGGCACCCCGAGGGGTGCCTAGGCGATGGCGGCGGGGGGTTGCGTCCGGTCGGCGTCGCCCGCCGGACGGCCGAGCAACGGGCGGGCGAGCAGACCGGTGACCCCGGTCATGTCGAGGATGGTGTCCAGGAAGCGGGGGGTCGACTGCAGGACGATGGCGGTCCCGGCGGGCTGTCCCTCCCGCCACGCGTGCACGATCACGGAGAGCCCGGTGCTGTCGATGAAGAGCAGGTCGGAGAAGTCGAGGACGATCGTGGAGGGGTTGGTGGCGAGCATCCGCTCGACCTCGACCCGTAACGGCCTGGCGGTGGCGTAGGCGAGGTCGCCCCCGATGCGGATGACAGGCGCATCCGGATCGGTGTGGTCGACGGAGAGACTCAACGGAGTCGTCTCCGGCTTCCTCCCATGAGGTACCAACGCTAGTTGCCTTTCCGCGGGGGCTCTCTTGCCACCGATCGTAACAATCCCGCCCGCAGGCCGCAGGGTACGGCGGGGGCGGCGGTCCGCGCGAGGTGGCGGTACCGGCATACCGGCGTAGGGTGGGACGAAGAGATTGGATCATATGCACCGCACCGGGTGGTGCGCGCGACGCCGACAAAGGAGTGGGGCCTAGCTGGTGGATGCTGCCGACGTCAGGGACTGGGATCCCGGCGACGGACGGATCTCCGCACCGAGCGCCGGACGGCGTGCGGCGCGGACCGTCGACGCCGTGCCCCGGTCGGCACTGGCGCCGCTGGCCCCGGACCGGGACCACCACGCCCCGCCCGACTGGTCGGAGGTGGTCGAACACTTCCGCGAGGGGTTCGTCGTCTGCGACGCCGCCGGCCTGGTCACCCACCTCAGTCCGGTCGCGCGACGACTCCTGCCCGAGATCACCCTCGGTGCCCTGCCCGCAATGGTCGGCCTCCCGGCCCTCGGTGACGACGCCCCCGGTGGCGAGTTCTCGCACCACGGTCGGCGACTGCGGGTACGCCGGGTGGCCCTCTCCGCCGGCCGGTCCTGCCGGTACGTCGAGGACGTCACCGAGAGCGTCACCCGAGCCGACGCGCTGCTGGCCGAGCGGGCCCGCTCCGGATTCCTCGCCGTGGTGGGGGAGAAGCTCGGTAACCCGCTGCACCCGGACCGCGCTGCGGCGGCGGTGGTCCGCCTCGCCGTACCGACACTGGGTGAGGCGGCGGTTCTGGTGCTCGCCCCCCGCTCCGGTCGGGCCCGCTGGTGGCGGGCCTCCCGCGCCGAGGACGAGACGCCGACGGTCGACAGCGGCGTCCTGAACAGCACCGATCTTCCTCCGGCGATCCAGGAGGGGCTGGTGGGGGCCGAGCCGCACGCCGTGGACTGGCTCGTCGAGCAGGCGGTGGCGGCGGGGTGGCTGCCCGGTCTCCCGGCCGACCAGGCCTGCGCCCGGGTGGTGCCGTTGCCGGGGCGGGAGGAGCCCGTCGGGGTGCTCCTGGTCGCCCGGCGCTCCACCCGCTGGTACGACGAGGACGACGTCGAGCTGATCCGGGCCTTCGCCGCCCGTGCGGGAGCCGCGCTGACGACGGCGGTCCTCTACCGCGACCAGGCCGAGGTGGCCGACACGTTGCAGGCCAGCCTGGTCCCGGTGGAGCCGGTCGAGTGCGCCGGGGTGCAGTGGGGCACCGCCTACCGGCCCGCCCAGGCGGGGCTGCGCATCGGCGGGGACTTCTACGGCTCGCACCGGCTCACCGACGGCGGGTCGGTCTTCTTCCTCGGTGACGTCTCGGGCAAGGGTGTCGAGGCGGCCGTCTTCACCGGTCAGCTCCGCCAGTGCCTCCAGGCCCTGCACCGGGTGGAGTCGCAGCCCGGCCGGTTGCTGCGGCTGCTCAACGGTGCCCTGCTGGAGACGACCCAGGCGCACGGCCAGGGCCGCTTCGCCACGATGGTCGTCGGGGTGGTCCGCCCCCAGCGCGACGGCGGGCTGACCCTCACCCTGGCCGGCGGTGGCCACCTGCCGCCCCTGGTGTTGCGGGCCTCCGGCGACGTGGAGGTCGTCCCGCTCACCGGGATGCTGATCGGGGTGGTCCCGGACCCGCGCGTCGGTGAGGTGACGGTACGACTGGAGCCGGGCGAGACCTGTCTGCTCTACAGCGACGGGGTGACCGAGGCCCGGGGCGGGCGACGCGGTGACGAGCAGTTCGGCGCGGACCGGCTGCTCACCGCCGTCACCGGTTGCCACCGGATGCCGGCAGCGGCCCTGGCCGAGCGGATCGAGCAGGTGACCTGCGACTGGCTGGCCCACGGTGACCACGACGACATCGCCGTCCTGGCGTTGCGGGCGGCCGGTCGGAGCGTGCGTCCGACGCGGCACCTGCACGCGGTCCCGGCGGCTCGGGGTGGCCCCGGGGAGTCGGCCGGGTGACCGCCTCGTCGACCGGGACCAGCCCTACGGCTGCCTTTCCCGGCTACCTGGACGCTCTGGCGGAGGCCGACGAGTACGCCGCTGTCGACGTCGCCCTGGCCCTGCTGGCCGACGGGGTGTCCGCCGAGCGGGTGCTGTTGGAGTTGGTGGCACCGGCGCAGGCCGAGGTGGGGGAGCGGTGGGCGCGTAACGAGTGGAGCGTCGCCCAGGAGCACGCCGCCACCCACGTCAGCGAGCGGGTGGTCGCCGCCGTCGCGGCGCACGCCGACTCCCGCCCCACCGGGGAGCGGATCGTGGTGGCCTGCATGGACGGCGAGTGGCACTCGCTGCCGTCCCGACTGGTCGCCGAGGTGCTGCGGCTGCGCGGCTGGCAGGTCACCTTCCTCGGGGCCAGTGTCCCCGCCGCGCATCTGGTCTCCTATCTGCACCGGCACGACGCGCACGCGGTCGCCCTGGGGTGCGCCCTGCCGATGCGGCTGCCGTACGCGCACCGCATGATCGAGGCGTGTCGACGCTCCGACGTTCCGGTGCTGGTGGGCGGTCGGGGCTTCGGCTCGGACGGCCGGTGGGCGCGCACCCTGGGGGTGGCCTGGGCGGGTGACGCGCCGTCGGCCGCCGCCCTGGTCGCCGACGAGTCGGCGCTGCGGCGGGTGCCGGCGGCCCGACTGTCGCACCTCGCCGACGACGAGTACGTGAGCCTGACCAAGCGGCGCGGTGAGCTGATCGACGGCGCGTTGGCCGACCTGTACGAGCGGGCGCCGCAGACCCGGGACTACGGTCCGACGGAGTTGGACTCGACCGTCAGCGACCTCGGCTACCTCCTGGACTTCCTGGCCGCTGCCGTGTACGTCGACGACGGGTCGCTGTTCGACGAGTTCGTGGACTGGATGACGTCGATCCTGAGCATCCGGGGGGTGCCGTCGTCAGCGGTCGGACTGAGCCTCGGCTACTTCGGGCGGCAGCTGCGGGACTTTCCCCGGGCGGCGGGATTCCTGGCGGCGGCGCGGGACCGGGTGGCCGGATCGGTGAGCGTCGCCGGGCGTTGAGGGGCCGGCCGGGCTGCTCTGCGTATACTTGCTCCACTGCAAGGATCAGCTTGTGGCGGAGCGAAAGGGACCACGTTGACGTTCACCGTCACGTACGACCCCTGGCTCACCGACGGTGTGCGCCTGAGGCTCACCGGTGAGCTCGATCTGAGCACTGTCCCACAACTCGACGCCGTGCTCGACGACGTCGCCGCCCGGGGGCGGAGGCGTCTGGTGGTCGACCTCACCGACCTGGTCTTCTGTGACTCCACGGGTATCGCGGCCTTCGTGCGGGGTGACAACCGGGCCGCCGCCGACGGTGGTTGGCTGCGGGTGACCGGGGCGACCGGGCGGGTCGAGCGGGTCCTGCAGGTGACAGGTCTCTGGGACCTGCTGCGCTACGCTCCGGAGTCGCCGGGGGGCGGTTCGTCGACGGCTCCGGCCGGTCCGACGGGGGTACCGGAACCGGTGGACCCGCCGTCGCGCTCCGTGCCGTGATGGGTTAGATTTCCCCGCCAGCAGGTGACCGTCGGGTCCCGTTTCCACCAAGTTGAGGCAGGTAGTCATGGGTGTAGGCCATCCGAGCCCGGTGCGGATCCTGGTGGTGGACGACGACCCCGGTGACGTCCTCATGATCGAGGAAGCGCTCGCCGACTCCGACGTCGACAAGATCATCAACGTGGTCAGCGACGGTCAGGAGGCGATGGAGTTCCTCCGTCGGGAGGGGCGGCACACCACCGCGAGCCGTCCGGACGTCATCCTGCTCGACCTGAACATGCCCCGGATGGACGGGCGACAGGTGCTCGGCGAGGTCAAACAGGACGAGGACCTGCGGACCATCCCGATCGTCGTGCTCACCACCTCCAACGCCGACACCGACATCGTGGGCAGCTACACGCTGCAGGCCAACGCGTACGTGACGAAGCCGATCGACCTCGACGACTTCAACGACGTGGTACGCCGCATCGACGAGTTCTTCGGCCGCGTCGTGGTGCTCCCCAAGCGCGCCTGACGAACGGTTCCGCCTGGTTTCTCCCGCAGTGTCACCGCCGACAGGTCTTCCTGCCCTCGCGGATGCTGAACATTTCTCCCGAACCGCCTCGCCGGTCCCCGGCACCGACCAGGATCGTCAGGTGGGGGAAGAGATGTCAGCTGCCTGGGGGGCGACAGCATGGGATTCTCCGTCGTTGTGAACGGCTACGACCAGTGGCAGGTGGACTCCTGCCTGCGTGAACTCGGGGTCGGCCTGACCCGGTTGGCGGCCCGGGTGGACGGTGCCGCCGCGCCGGGCCGCCTCTGGGAGGAGGTCCGGCAGGAGGCGGACCGGCTGCGCGGCCTGACCGACTCGGCTCTGCCCGGGGCCGTACCGGAGTCGACCACCGACGCCCGGGGGCAGGTGACCGAGCTGCTCGCGCAGGCCCGGGGTGAGCTCGACGCCGCCCGGGAGGAGGCCCGCCGGGTCCGGGAGGAGGCCTACGCACAGGCGCTCGCGGCCCGCCGGGAGTGCGAGGCGGCCCTGCAGACCCGTCGGCGACGCCAGGACCGGGTCGACGAACTCCTCGGTGACCTGACTGTCGAGCCGGTGCCGGTCGACACCCCGACCGCCGCCGGCGGGGTGCCGAGCAGCCGGACCGCCGCCGGCGGCACCGATTCGCCCGACCGGCGACACTGACCTCAGGGCAGCGCGGCTCGCCGGAACGCCCGGTGCTGGCCGCAGAGCACTGCGGTTCGCCGGACCGGCGGCGGTGACCTCAGAGCAGGGCGGTGACCACTGTGGTGGCCCGCTGCTCGTGCTGGGCGTACTTGTCGGGGAAGGCCGAGATCTGCACCGCCTGCGCGGCGGCGGTGACGCTCATCTGCTCCCAGGCGGGGATCTTGCGCAGCGCCTCGTAGAACAGCTGGGCGGAGTGCGCCGGACGCATCAGGTCCCGGACGGTGCCCCAGCCGCTGCTCGGGCGCTGCTGGAACAGCCCGACCGAGTCGTGGTCGGAGCCGCTGCCCTGGTCGGAGTACTGGTGCGACTCGGGGATGACGTCGCTGGCCAGGTTGTAGAGGTTGCTCTCCTGCATGGCGGTGGCGAGCGCGACCACCATGGCCCGGCGGGGCATCTTCATGTCGGCCCCGACGTCGACGATCACCTTGGCGTTGTCCATCTGGATCTGGGTGAGCCCGGCGACCGGTCGGGGACGGGGCGGACGCGTCGACTTCTTCGGCGTCGGCTTGGCGGTGGCGGTGGCGCTCTTCGACTTCTTCGGCGTCGGCGAGGTTGTCGGGCTCGGCGACGTGGTGGCGCTGGTGTCGGGGGAGGGGTTGGTCAGGCGGTCCAGGGCCCGGGAGGCCCGCTGGTCGGCTTCGGCGTCGCGTTCGAGGAGGGCCTCGCGGACCGGCTCGGTCGGACTGTCGGTGCCGGCGTGGATGCCGGCGAAGGCCGCCACGCCGAGGCAGCAGCAGACGCCGGTGGCGATCGCGACGCGGGCCGGGGCCGAGCCGAGCAGCCCGGGGCGGCGGCGGGTGCCGCTGCGCCGACGATGACGGCCGGTGGTCCTTTCGGGGGAGGGGGCATCGACCGGTTGGTCGGTGGGCGACGCCTCGGTCGACTTCTGCTCGAAGGGATCATCGGAATGCACCCGACGAGGCTAGAAAAGTGAGCCACGGATGGCATCGCCCTGATTGGTGGGATGGCCCACACTTTGGGCTGATCTTGGCCCCAGGTGATCCGGTCAGGTGGCAAACGTGGTCGTAGAGCGTCTATCGGGCATGTCGTAAAAGTCAGTCCTGTCGGAGGTCGACCGGCATTTCGCCGGCCGCCCGCCGACCCGCCTCCATCTCGGTCGGGATCGGCCGTCCGGCTGACCGGTGCCACCGTGTGGGTGAGCCAACCTCCACCGTCCGACCGAGTCGGCGAGCGTCCCGGGCCCGACCTGGTCCGGCGAGCGTGCCCGCACCGACCGGCGGGGCTGTCCGCTGTGGGTCAGCGGTTCGGGCTGTCCGCCCGGGTGACGGTGAGCCGGTGCCGACTGGCGTCGTCGCTGGAGAACGGCCACAGCCGGTCGGCGTGCTCCACCAACTCGGTCAACTGCGCCGGGGTCAACCCGGTGGAGGAGATCGAGGCGTGCACGTCGGCCCGGTACCGACCGTCGTCGTCGCGGCCCAGTCGCGCCTCGGCGCGTACCTGCACGGTGTGCGCCTCGTCGGTGATCTCCCCGGCCGCCTCCACGGCAGCGTGGTGCAGGCAGGAGGCGAAGGCCGCAGCGAGCAGCTGCTCCGGGGTCAGACCCGTGCAGTGCGGCGCCAGCGGAGACGCCAGCGCCGTGGACAGCTCCCCGTCGTCGGTGCGTACGTGCCCACCCGCAGCGGTCGCCGTCGCGGCGTGCAACCAGGAACTAGGATCCGGCATCGCGTTCCTCCCGTCACTCACCGCAGCGGCTACCCGCCCGCCCCCTGGCGAAACGCCGTGCCGCCCGACTGTCACCGGGGGCGGCCCGCCCGGGTCAGGCGGGACGCGGGGGCTCGGTGAGCACGGCGGCCTGGGTCACCTCGGTGGCCGCCCGCTCGGTCCACGGCGAGATGCGCTGCACCGGCGGCCTGGCCTGCAACATCGGCACGTACACCCGGGCGTCTACCGCCTCGGCCAGCAGCAGCGCGGCCATCAGGCTGGTCGGCCGGTCGGTGGGCTCCTCGGCCAGACAGAGTCGGCACAGGTCGGCCACCTCCGCAGGCAGGCCCGCGACCTCCGGCAGCGGCTCCGGGGGGTGGCTGCGCCGCTCACCTACCAGCTGCGTGGCGGTGTCGGCGACGTACGGCAGCCGCCCGGTGAGGCAGTAGTACAGCAGCACCCCGACGGCGTACATGTCGGCGGCGGGGGTCACCGGTCGGCGGTCGAACTGCTCCGGGGCGAGGTACGCCGGAGTGCCCACCACCACGCCGTCCGGGGTGGTGTCCGGTGTCCCCACCGCAGTGGCGATCCCGAAGTCGAGCACCTTCACCCCGGCGGGGGTGAGCATGACGTTCGCCGGTTTGACGTCCCGGTGCACGATGCCGTGGGCGTGCGCGGCGGCCAGGGCGGCGCAGACCTCCGCGCAGACCCGGACCGCGATCCGCCAGTCCAGTGGCCCGGCCCGCAGGTGCGCGGCGAGCGTCTCGCCCTCGGCCAACTCCATCACGATGTACGGGATCGGCCGACCGGCCGTCGCGGCGGCCGTCCCGAAGTCGTGCACGCTGGCCACGTTCGGGTGCACCAGCCGGGCCGCCGACCGCGCCTCGGCGCGGATCTGCGCCACTGTCACGTCCTCGTCCTCGGCGCCGGGGGACATCAGCTTGACCGCCACCGGCCGCTCCAGCACCGTGTCGTGGGCCCGCCACACCTCCGACATGCCACCGATGCCGATGCGCTGTTCGAGCCGGTACCGGCCGTCCAGCGTCCTCATCGACGTACTCCTTCGCCTCTCGTCACCGCGTCGGGGGTCGGACGCGGTACCAGGGGTGCCGGTACCCGAGCCTTCAGCTGGGCAAACCGCCGCAGGTCGGCGCTGCCCAGGTCGGCCCGCCCGCCGCCACACCCCGACGGTACGGCGTAACGCCCGCCGCAGGCGCGCACAGCTGGTACACAGGAACGGCAGAGGCACCCCACAGCGAGCCCACCCACGATGGGGGCATGGTCATGAACTGGCAGGTCGAGCAGGGCCGGATCGAGTTGAGCCGCCCCGACGGGACCCCGGTGCGGGTGCTCGTCGTCGACGACGAGCCCACGTTGGCCGACCTCCTCTCGATGGCCCTGCGGTACGAGGGTTGGCAGGTCCGTACGGCAGGCAACGGGATGACGGCCCTGACCACCTCCCGCCAGTTCGAGCCGGACGTGGTGGTCCTCGACGTGATGCTGCCCGACCTCGACGGTTTCCAGGTGCTGCGGCGGCTGCGCGAACAGACCCCGACAGTGCCGGTGCTCTTCCTGACCGCCCGCGACGCGGTGGAGGAGCGGATCGCCGGGCTCACCGTCGGCGGCGACGACTACGTCACCAAACCGTTCAGTCTGGAGGAGGTGATCGCCCGGCTCCGGGCGCTGCTGCGCCGCTCCGGACTGGCGGTGGCCACCCGACCCGACGCCGTGCTGGTGGTGGGGGACCTGTCCCTGGACGAGGACAGCCACGAGGTACGCCGGGCCGGGCAGCTGGTCACCCTGACCGCCACCGAGTTCGAGCTGCTGCGGTACCTGATGCGCAATCCGCGCCGGGTGCTGAGCAAGGCGCAGATCCTCGATCGGGTGTGGAACTACGACTTCGGCGGCCAGGCGAACGTCGTCGAGCTGTACATCTCGTACCTGCGTAAGAAGATCGACGCGGGCCGCAGGCCGATGATCCACACCCTGCGGGGTGCCGGGTATGTCCTCAAGCCCGCCGACTGAACCGGAAGGCGGGCCGTCGTCGCCCGGTCGGCGGGTGCGACGGTGGTCGGCCGGTGTGTCCCTGCGGACCCGGCTGGTGGCCACGGTGGTCATGCTCCTGGCCGTGGTCAGCATCGGGATCGGCGGCGTCGGCACTGTGGCGCTGCGGCACGTCCTGGTCGCCGACGTCGACGACCAGCTCCGCCCGGAGGGTCGGTGGCCGGAGGGCCGGGAGTCGCCGCAACCGAACTGGCGGTGGGACCGGCTGGCCATCCCGCCCGGATTCCCACCCGGGACGATCGTCGCCCGGGTGCAGGACGGTCGGGTGCAGGCCGCCCAGACCCTCACCACCGGCCGGGCCGAGGAGCCGGTCCCGGTGGCGGAGCTGGCCGCTCTGGCCGACCTGCCCACCGACGGGAGTCCCCGGACCCGGTCCCTCGGCGACCTCGGCGACTACCGGGTGGTGGCCCGGCAGATGACCGACGGTCAGGTCCGCGTCTTCGGGCTGCCCCTGGCCGGGGTGCAGGAGACCCTCTGGTGGATGGTCGTCGCCCAGGCCGGGCTGGTCACCGCCGGGCTGCTGGTCGCCGGGACCGCAGGCGCGCTCATCGTCCGGGCCACCCTGCGTCCCCTGCGCCGGGTGGCGGCGACCGCAGGACGGGTCACCGAACTGCCCCTGGACCGGGGCGAGGTGGTGCTGTCGGTGCGGGTTCCGCCGGGAGACACCGACCCCCGGACCGAGGTGGGGCAGGTCGGGGCGGCGCTCAACCGGATGCTCGGGCACGTCGCCGCCGCGCTCGCCGCCCGGCAGGCCAGTGAGACCCGGGTCCGCCAGTTCGTCGCCGACGCCAGCCACGAGCTGCGTACCCCCCTCGCGGCGATCCGGGGGTACGCCGAGGTGACCCGACGGGGTCGGGCCGAGGTGCCACCCGACGTGGCGTATGCCCTGCGCCGGGTCGAGTCGGAGACCGCCCGGATGACCAGCCTCGTCGACGACCTCCTGCTGCTGGCCCGGCTCGACTCCGGCCGACCGCTGGCCGCCGACCCGGTCGACCTCAGTGCCCTGGTCGTCGACGCGGTGAGCGACGCCCACGTCGCCGGACCCGACCACCGGTGGCAGCTCGACCTGCCCGACGAGGCGGTGGTCGCCCCCGGTGACGCCGCCCGGCTCCACCAGGTGTTGGCCAACCTGCTGGCCAACGCCCGGGTGCACACCCCGGCCGGTACGACTGTCACCACCCGGCTGGGCCGTGAACCGGGCGGAGTGTGGGTCGACGTCACCGACGACGGCCCCGGCATCCCGGACCCGTTGCAGCCGGAGGTCTTCGAGCGGTTCGCCCGGGGCGACAGCTCCCGGTCGCGCGCCCACGGCAGCACCGGCCTGGGCCTGGCGATCGTCGCTGCCGTGGTGGAGGCCCACCACGGCACCGTCGCGGTGACCAGCCGACCCGGGCACACCGAGTTCCGGGTACGCCTTCCCGGGTCCACAGCGGACTCATAGCCCACCCACCGGCTCCGGCAAGCTGGAACCCGAAGGCTGGTCGCCATGAACCAGACCGAGACCCCCACGGTCGCGTCAGGGCCGTCGCCCGTCGCGGCGGCGCGCGACACCGACCCCCCGTCGGTCCGACCCCGATGGGAGCGCCCGGCGCTGATCGCTCTCCTGGCGGGTACCGCCCTGCTCTACCTCTGGGAGTTGAGCGCCTCCGGGTGGGCCAACTCCTACTACTCGGCGGCGGCACAGGCCGGCTCGCAGAGCTGGAAGGCGTTCTTCTACGGCTCGTCGGACGCGGCGAACTCGATCACCGTCGACAAGACCCCGGCGGCCCTGTGGTTGACTGCCCTGTCGGTACGGGTGTTCGGGCTCAACAGTTGGGCGGTCCTCGTCCCACAGGCGTTGCTCGGCGTCGCGTCGGTGGCCGTCCTGAACCTCACCGTCCGCCGTTGGTACGGCACCGCAGCGGGGCTGACGGCCGGGTTGGTCCTGGCGCTCACCCCGGTGGCCACCCTGATGTTCCGGTTCAACAACCCCGACGCCCTCCTGGTGTTCCTGATGGTCGCCGCCGCGTACGCAACGGTGCGGGCGGTGGAGACGGCCTCCACCCGGTGGCTCGTGCTGGCCGGAGTCCTGATCGGATTCGGGTTCCTGACCAAGATGTTGCAGGCGCTGCTGGTGGTGCCGGCCCTCGCCGGGGTGTACCTGGTCGCCGCCCCGACCGGGCTGTGGCACCGGGTCCGGCAACTCCTCGCCGCAGCCGTGGCGATGGTCGTCGCCGCCGGGTGGTGGGTGGCGACAGTGGAACTGGTGCCTGCCAGCGCCCGCCCCTACGTCGGCGGGTCGCAGCGCAACAGCGTCCTCGAACTGGCCCTCGGCTACAACGGTCTCGGCCGGCTCACCGGAGACGAGGAGGGTCGCGTCGGCGGGGGCGGGCCGTTCAGCGGGCGTACCGGCTGGCTGCGCATGTTCGACAGCCAGGTCGGCGGTCAGATCTCCTGGCTGCT
Source organism: Micromonospora sp. NPDC000207 (assembly GCF_040300925.1). Taxonomy (NCBI): domain Bacteria; kingdom Bacillati; phylum Actinomycetota; class Actinomycetes; order Micromonosporales; family Micromonosporaceae; genus Micromonospora; species Micromonospora sp. NPDC000207. The sequence goes on along the minus strand of NZ_JBEPEQ010000107.1, from coordinate 545 downwards.
CCCGGCCGCTCTGATCCTCCTGGTCGCCGGTCTGGTGGTGACGGGTCGGTCCGGCCGGACCGACCGCCGTCGGGCCGGACTCCTGTTGTGGGGTGGCTGGCTGGTGGTCACGGGGGCGGTGTTCAGCACCATGTCGGGGATCTTCCACGAGTACTACACGGTCGCCCTGGCCCCGGCCGTCGCCGCCCTGGTGGGCAGCGGGGCGGCCCTGCTGTGGCGTCGTCGGGGCGGCCCCGGGTGGCGGTCCTCGGCGGCAGTGTCGACGCTCGCCTGCACCCTCGCCGTGACCACCTGGTGGTGCTGGGTGCTGCTCGGCCGTTCCGCCGACTGGTACCCCTGGCTGCGGACCACAGTACTGGTGGCCGGGGTGGTCGGTGCCGCGCTGCTGGTGGTGGCGGACCGGCTGTCGAGTCGGCTCGCTCCGGCGGCCGTCGCCCTCGGGCTGGGGGTGGCGCTGGCCGGACCGGCCGCCTACTCCCTGCAGACCGCCGCCGAGCCGCACACCGGCGCGATCCCCACCGCCGGACCGTCCACGCGGGGCGGAT
>NZ_JBEPEQ010000106.1:0-19949 GCF_040300925.1 Micromonospora sp. NPDC000207 | reverse complement strand
CGTTGGGCGGGCGGGGCGACGGTGCGCCCCGGGGGGAGGTGCCCCCGAACCTGTCGCTGACCCCGGCGGCGAAGCGGGCCCTGCTCGACGCCCACCAGTTGTCCCGGGCGATGGGGGCGAACTACATCGGCCCCGAGCACATCCTGATGGCGTTGCCGCTGAACCCGGAGTCACCGGCCGGGCGGATGCTGTCGGCGGGTCGGATCCAGCCGGAGTCGTTGCAGGCGGCGAACGCCGAACGCGGCCCGATGACCGGTCCGAAGCCGGACCGGGGCACCCCCACCCTCGACCAGTACGGTCAGGACCTCACCGACCTGGCCCGCAACGACCAGATCGACCCGGTGATCGGGCGCGCCGACGAGATCGAGCAGGCGGTGGAGATCCTGTCCCGGCGGACGAAGAACAACCCCGTCCTCATCGGTGAGGCCGGGGTGGGCAAGACGGCGATCGTCGAGGGGCTGGCCGAGCGGATCTGTGACGGCGACGTCCCGCAGACCCTGCTCGGCAAGCGGGTCGTCCAGCTCGACCTGGCCGGTCTGGTGGCCGGCACCCGGTACCGGGGTGACTTCGAGGAGCGCCTGAAGAAGGTGATCGACGAGATCCGGGCCCACCGCGACGAGCTGATCATCTTCCTGGACGAGATCCACACCCTGGTCGGGGCGGGCGGGGCCGGCAGCGAGGGCGGGATGGACGCCTCCAACATGCTCAAACCGGCACTGGCCCGGGGGGAGCTGCGGGTGATCGGGGCGACGACGCTCGACGAGTTCCGTCGCAGCATCGAGAAGGACGCCGCGTTGGCCCGCCGTTTCCAGCCGGTGCTGGTCCCCGAACCCACCGTCGAGGACACCGTCACCATCCTGCGCGGGCTGCGCGACCGCTACGAGGCGCACCACCAGGTTCGGTTCACCGACGAGTCGCTGGTCGCGGCGACCGAGCTGTCCGACAGGTACGTCACCGACAGGTTCCTGCCGGACAAGGCCATCGACCTGATCGACCAGGCCGGGGCCCGGGTCCGGCTGCGGACCCGGACGCCCGCCTCGGACGTGCGGGAGTTGGAGCAGCAACTCGACGAGGTACGGCGGGACAAGGAGCAGGCCGTCGCCGACGAGCAGTACGAGCGGGCGTCGGCGCTGCGCGACCGGCTCGCCGAGTTGCAGGACCGGATCCGCCGCGCCCAGGGCGAGGAGGACCTGCCCCAGGTGCCCGAGGTGGGGCCGCAGGAGATCGCCGAGGTGGTCTCCCGGGCCACCGGTATCCCGGTCGCCCAGCTCACCGAGGAGGAACGGGACCGGCTCCTGCGTCTGGAGGGCCACCTGCACGAGAAGGTGGTCGGCCAGGACGACGCGGTCGGGGCGGTCGCCGAGGCGGTCCGCCGGTCGCGGACCGGGCTGGCCGACCCGAACCGCCCGATGGGCAGTTTCCTGTTCCTGGGGCCGACCGGGGTGGGCAAGACGGAGCTGGGCCGGGCGTTGGCCGAGGCGCTCTTCGGTGAGGCCGACCGGATGGTCCGGGTGGACATGAGCGAGTTCCAGGAGCGGCACACTGTCAGTCGGCTGGTCGGTGCGCCCCCCGGGTACGTCGGGTACGAGGAGGCCGGGCAGCTCACCGAGGCGGTCCGTCGTCGCCCGTACGCCGTCGTGCTGCTCGACGAGATCGAGAAGGCCCACCCCGACGTGTTCAACATCCTGTTGCAGGTGCTCGACGACGGGCGGCTCACCGACAGTCAGGGGCGGACGGTGAACTTCAAGAACACCGTACTGATCATGACGAGCAACCTGGGGTCGGAGCTGATCACCGGGACGGGCCGGGCGGTGGGGTTCGGGGCCGGCGAGCCGGGCACCGACCGGGAGGGCGACGAGCTGCGGGAGCGGTTGATGCGTCGGCTCCAGGAGAACTTCCGACCGGAGTTCCTCAACCGGATCGACGAGGTGATCATCTTCCGTCGGTTGGAGGCCGAGCAGCTGCGGCAGATCACCGAGCTGATGTTGGAGGAGACCCGGCGGCGGTTGCACGCCCAGGACATCGACATCGACGTCACCGAGGCGGGGGTGGGGTGGCTCGCCGAGCACGGCTACCAGCCGGAGTTCGGGGCCCGTCCGCTGCGTCGGGTGATCCAACGCGAGCTGGACAACCGGCTGTCCCGGATGCTGCTGGAGGGGGCCATGTCGCCGGGGCAGAAGGTGCTGGTGGGTGCCCGCGACGGTCGGCTCACCCTCGACGTGGTCGCCGGTGCCGAGGGCGGTCACGCCTCGGCCCCGACGACGCACCCCCGATGAGCGGGGCATCCGGTGACCGAGCCTGAGCTGGGGGAGGACCCCGCCGAGCGGGTGGAGCCGATCGAGGCCCGTCCGACCGCGAACCCGGCCCGGATCCAGGTGCCACCGGAGGGTCCGGGAGCACTGGCCGGTGACGGTGAGCCGCCCGAGTCCGGGTCGGCGTCCGGAGAGGAGAGCTGATGGTACGCGAGACGCGACTCGACGCGGACGTCGAGCTGTTGTGGGAGGACTTCCACGCCCGGGTCAACATGCCCTCCGAGCAGCTGCGGCAGTGGCTGCTCACCCGAGGGTCGGGGGAGCGGGCGTTCGGCCCGGACCCCGACCTGGACCTGCCGGAGCCGGGTCGGCAGATCCTCGCCGTCCTGCGTAAACGCAAGGTGGACCTGACGTCGGGGGACGTGGAGGTGATGCGGCAGGCGGTGCGACGCATCGACGACCTGACCGCCGCCCCGCCGCCCCGGGGCGCCGCCGACGACGACTGGCGGCACCGGCTGCTCGACCTGGGGCACGACCCGCTCACCGTCGGCTGACGGGCAGACGTCCGACCCGCCGGGACCGACGCGTCCCGGCGGGTCCTCGCTGCGCGGGGTCAGGTCGGGGTGACGTCCGGGGTGTCGTCGTCGAGGCTGGGCAGGAGCAGACCGGCGGCGTCGGCGGCGGCCTGCCGCTCGGCGCGCAGCAGCTCCTCGCGGGTGAGCAGGGCGGCGTACTCGGCGACGTCGGCGGGGCCGGGGGCGCCGGGCAGCCGACGCAGGAACGCCTCCACGTCGCGGGAGGCGGCGGTGTGCGCGGCGGCGGTGCGGCGCACGTCCTCGCTGTCGTCGGCGGGCGGGTAGAGGTCGGTCATGCCGACCGGATACCCGCCGTCGGGCCGTTCGCACCCGGCGATGTCAGGCCGACCGGGTCACGGCGGCGGCCCCACCCGCCGGGTCGGCGCGTCGGACGCCGAAGTCGGGGTTGGCGGCCAGCCAGGACAGGTAGTCCGGATGGGCGGCCAGGGAGTCGGTGTACGCCGCGACGGCGGTCTCGGTGACCAGGTCGGCCACGCCGGCGGCGGGGGCCTCCGGGTGCCAGCCCAGCATCAGCCGCCACCGCAGGGGCGCGCCGGTCAGCCGTCGGGTCACCAGGCCGGCGACCGGTCTGAAGGTGGCCTGGCACAACGCCACCGCCTCCCCGGCCTCGACCAGGTCCATGCTGCCGCGTACGTCGGTCTCGTAGACCTTGCGGGGGGTGAACCCGGCGCGGGCGCAGGCGGCGGCGAAACAGTCGCCGAAGCAGCCGTCCCCGGGGGCGGCCACCCAGTGCTCGTGTCGCAGGTCGGTCAGGTTCACCTCGTCCCGCCCGGCGAGGGGGTGCTGTTCGGGCAGCAGCACCACCACCGGGTCGATGGAGACCTCCCGCCAGGTCAGCCCGAACTCCGCCGACGGGGTGGAGTCCCCGCAGACACCGGTCAGCGCGAAGTCCAGGCGGCTGGCGGCGACGAGTTGGGCCAGCTCGTCCACCGACCACGACGCGTACGTGGTGATCTGGGCCTGGGGGTGTTCGGCGGTGAGCCGGTGCACCAGTCGGCCGAGGATGGGGCTGTTCACCCCGCCGAAGCGGTACCGCAGGGGCGTGTCGACCGACCCGGCCAGCCGGGCGGCCTCGTCCTGCAACCCCTTCATCGCCGGCAGCAGGACCCGGGCTCGGGACAGGACCAGCTCGCCCAGGGCGGTCGGTCGGGCGCCGCGCCGGTCCCGCTCGAACAGCGGCCCGCCGAGGGTCCGTTCGATGCGCTGCAGTTGCGCGGTGAGGGCCGGCTGGGCCAGACCGAGTGTGGACGCGGCCTTGGTCACGCTCCCTGTTTCCGCGATCGCGCAGACCACCTTCAGGTGACGCAACTCCAGATTCATGGGGGTGACGTTATGACCACGACGGACCGGCGAAAAGTCCTGTAACCGAGCGGTAACTTCTAGTGGAGCGCGAGAAGGTGCAGGTCAACATCTATCGTCAGATATCGATCTCTTGACTCATAGGTCGGATCGACGGGTGTGCCGTCCGGTGACCGCGTCCCGGACCTTGTCCACCACTCCGACGGCCGGGTCGACGATTCGGTTCCACGGTGGAGTGTGGGGATTTCCCGGGTGCGGACGGGTCGGCGCGGCCTCCTCGGCGATCTCGAACCGGTTCCCCAACCGGATCAACTCCTCCTCGTCGGCGTGCGCCCGCAGCGGCTCGAACAGGGCACCCACCCCGTCGACGTGGCGGCGGAGCCGCTCGCCCAGGTCGGGCAGGCCCTCCTCGGTGAGGTCCCGGACGGCGCCCAGCAGCTCGGCGTCGGCCGCCACCTCCCGGTCGATGCGCTCGGTCTCGTCCGGCAACACCTGCCGGGCGGCGGGGAAGAGGTACTGCTCCTCCCCACTGAGGTGACGTGTCAACACGGCGGTGAACACCCCGATCACCTCCCGGCGGCGTTGCGCCGTGACGCCCTGCGCCGTCGCCTCGTCGAGCAGGCTCCGAAGGTCGTCGTGTTCGGCGGCGACGATGTCGAGCAGATGGGGCCCGCCCGGGCGGTACCCCTCACCGGGGACGGGCGGCAGCGGTGGCAGGTGAACGGTCACGGTGACCTCCTCGTCGCCGCCGGTACCCGAGCGCCGGGACCACCAAACCGTGCCCAGCTCCGGCCGGCTGGTATAAGGAGGAGTGACCACCCACTCCGCCTCCGCCCCGCCCGCCCCCACCGACGAGGTCGTCGACCTCTGCCGGGACCTGCTGCGCATCGACACCACGAACACCGGCGACCTCGCCACCAGCGCCGGCGAGCGGGCGGCGGCCGAGTACGTGGCCACCAAGCTCGCCGAGGTCGGGGTGACCAGCGAGCTGCACGAGTCGGCACCGGGTCGGGCCAACCTCGTGGCCCGGATCCCCGGCACCGATCCCGGCCGCGACGCCCTGCTCGTCCACGGACACCTCGACGTGGTGCCCGCCGACGCCGACGAGTGGTCGGTCCACCCGTTCTCCGGCGAGATCCGCGACGGATACCTGTGGGGTCGGGGCGCCATCGACATGAAGGACTTCGACGCCATGGTGCTGGCGGTGGTCCGGCACTGGCAGCGCACCGGCTACCGGCCGCCCCGCGACATCGTGCTGGCGTACACCGCCGACGAGGAGGCCGGCAGCGAGTACGGCGCACACTGGCTGGTCGAGCACCACCGGGACCTCTTCGACGGGTGCACCGAGGCCGTCGGCGAGGTCGGCGGGTTCTCGTACACCATCGACGAGGACCGCCGGCTCTACCTGATCGAGACGGCCGAGAAGGGACTGGACTGGCTGCGCCTGCACGCCAAGGGCCGCCCCGGACACGGCTCCTTCATCCACGACGACAACGCGGTGACAGCCCTCGCCGAGGCGGTGGCCCGGATCGGTCGGCACCGGTTCCCGGTCACCGTCACCCCCACCGTCCGGGCCTTCCTGGAGGAGGTCTCCGACGTCCTGGGCGTCGAGATCGACCCCGACGACCCGGAGACCGCGATCGCCAGGCTCGGCCCGATCGCCAACATCATCGGGGCGACGGTCCGCAGCACCGCCAACCCGACCCGGTTGGCCGCCGGCTACAAGGACAACGTGATCCCCGGCCGGGCCAGCGCCACCATCGACTGCCGCAGCCTGCCCGGCCAGTCGGAGCTGCTGGAACAGCAGTTGCGGGAGCTGGTCGGCCCGGACATCGACATCGAGTACGTGCACCGGCAGCCGGCCCTGGAGACCACCTTCGACGGTGCCCTGGTCGAGGCGATGTCCGCCGCCCTGCGCGCCGAGGACCCGGGGGCACGACCGGTGCCGTACATGCTCTCCGGAGGCACCGACGCCAAGGCCTTCGCCCGGCTCGGCATGCGCTGTTTCGGCTTCGCCCCCCTGCGTCTGCCCCCGGACCTGAACTTCTCGGGACTGTTCCATGGCATCGACGAGCGGGTGCCGGTCGACGGGCTACAGTTCGGCGTGCGGGTTCTCGACCGGTTCCTGCGCAGCTGCTAGCCGCGTCCCGGTAACGACTCTCCGGGCCCGCGAACCCCGAGGCGAGAGGGATTGGCACATGACCGACCAGCACGGTGAGCTGGAGGTCGCCCTGGAACGGGTGATCGAGGCCGCGCGCGCCCACCTGGCTGCTGTCCGGGCCGGCGACGGCCGGGTCGACGACGACGACGTGTGGCAGGCCTACGTCGAGCTGAACAACGCCTCGTACGACTACGACCAGCGGTTGCTCGCCGCCCACGGGGAGGTCACGCCCTGGGACGTGGACTCGATCGACCCGGACGAGGCCGACGAACGCCTCGGCGGGGGCGACAGCACGGCCGGCGCTGACGACCCGCACCCGACGATCCTGTCGGTGCGGCAGCGGCGCGACTTCCGGGTGCCGAGCGTCACGGCGCTGATCCGGGCCGCCGAGGTGGCCCGCCGGGAGGGCACCCCCCAGGAGGACGACCCCGCCCCAGTCGAGGGCGTCGGCGAGGCGGTGCTGGAGCTGCTGCAGAGCGGCGACGGCTCGCTGAGCGCGTTGGACGTCCCCGAGCTGGAGCCACTCGACGGCGTGGTGATGGTCAGCGAGGTGGCCGAGCCGGTCGACCTGGAGGCCTTCGACGACGACGACCCGGTGGGTCCGTTCCAGCCGGGCGCCGAGGACCGGCTGGTCGGCCGCCTCGACGAGCACCCGTTCCTGGAGCTCGACGGGGAGAACGAGGCCGTCGGCCGGGCCGGCTGACCGCCACCCCGAGGACCCCGGAGTCCCCTCGCCCCGTCCGTCGGGGGCGAGGGGCTCCTCCGTTCGGCGGGCGGCCCCCTCAGTACGACAGGCCGGGCTGGGGCTGGTTGACCCGTCGACGCCGCAACATCACCTGACGGGTGCCGTCCCGGAACAGTTGGACCCGGGCCAGCTCCCACCCGGAGAACTCCGCCTGGATCGCCAGTTGCGCCGCAGCCGTCAACCTGTCGACGTTCGGCGGTAACCGCAGGGGCGCGTACTCGTACTCCATGAGCCCCATGCTGCGCCCTGCCCCCACGGATCCGCCACCCCGACGCCCCGACGGGCGGGTCAGCCGTCGCGTTCGGGGTAGCCGACAGGCATGGACGCGACGTCGTCCAGGGCGGTGGTGATCTCCGCCGGCAGGGCCATCCGCTCCACCTGCAACGCGCCGAGCAGCTGACCCACAGTCCGGGCGCCGAGGATCGGCGCTGTCACCCCCGGCCGGTCCCGGATCCAGGTCAGCGCCACCTCCAGCGGTGACACCCCGAGGCCCCCCGCCGCTGTCGCGACCGCCTCCACGATGCTGGAGCACCGGGGTTCCAGGTACGTGGCGACGAAGCGCTCGAAGTGCGCCGAGGCGGCCCGGGAGTCCGCCGGGCGACCGTGCCGGTACTTGCCGGTCAGCACCCCCCGGCCCAGCGGCGACCAGGCCAGCACCCCCAGTCCCAGGGCCGAGCAGGCCGGCAGGACCTCCCGCTCCACCCCCCGTTCGAGCAGGGAGTACTCCACCTGGGCGGCGACCACCGGGGCCCGCCCGGGCCAGGCGGTCTGCCAGGCGGCGGCCCTGGCCGTCTGCCAACCGGAGAAGTTCGACACCCCGACGTACCGGACCCGGCCGCTGGCCACCGCGTGGTCCATCGCCGCCAGCGTCTCCTCCAACGGCGTGTCCGGGTCGTACCCGTGGACCTGCCACAGGTCGACGTGGTCGGTGCCGAGACGGCGCAACGACGCGTCCAGGGTACGCAGCAGGTGCCCCCTGGAGCCGTCGCGCCGCCGTCCGTTGCCGGGCCGCAGCCCCGCCTTGGTGGCGATCAGCAGCTCGTCGCGGGGGACCAGGCCGCCCAGCAGGGAGCCGATCACCGCCTCGGCGTCGCCGTCGGCGTACACGTCGGCGGTGTCGACCAGGTTGCCCCCGGCGTCGAGGTAGCTCTTCAGCTGGGCAGCCGCGTCGTCGGCGTCGGTGTCCCGGCCCCAGGTCATGGTGCCGAGCGCGAGCCGGGATACCGCCAGCCCGCTTCGGCCGAGCGGTCGCTGTTGCATGCGTGAACCTTATTTGCCCACGAGGCGCACCGATATCCTCGCCGCCGTCATCCCTGACCGGCCCGGCGCGGGAACGGGCGTCCGCTGCGGGCCCGGACGCCTGTTCATCGCCCCGATCGTCGCCGGTGACCCGTCGGGGTGTCGGATTTCCGCAGGTCGACCCGGTCGGTTCGGGCCGGGTGAGGCGGGGTCGGACACACCGGCGGGGTTGCGTAACCTGATGCGACTGGTTGTGGGTTCGGATGGGGAGGACCAGTGCGACTCGGGCTCAGCCTCGGATACCAGACGGCGTGGAGCACGCCCGCCGCCCACCTGGCACTCGCCCGGGAGGCGGATCGGCTCGGCTACTCGGTGGTGTGGGCGGCGGAGGCGTACGGCTCCGACTCGCCCAGCATGTTGGCCTGGATGGCCGGGCAGACCGACCGGATCGACCTGGGCAGTGCGGTGATGCAGATCCCCGCCCGGACCCCGGCGATGACCGCGATGACCGCTGCCACCCTCGACACCCTCAGCGGCGGCCGGTTCCGGCTCGGCCTCGGCGTGTCCGGGCCGCAGGTGTCCGAGGGCTGGCACGGCGTACGGTTCGCCAAGCCCCTGGCGCGCACCAGGGAGTACGTCGACATCGTCAGGATGGCGGTGGGCCGCAAGGAGGTCGCCTACGACGGCGAGCACTACACCCTGCCGTTGCCCGACGGGCCCGGCAAGGCCCTGCGGCTGGGCTTCCATCCGCCCCGCGACCACATCCCGATCTACCTCGCCGCGGTCGGGCCGAAGAACCTTGAGCTGGCCGGGGAGGTCGCCGACGGCTGGCTCGCCGTGTTCTACGCCCCCGAGTTCGCCGAGGAGCAGCTGGCCAGCGTCCGGGCCGGGCGGGCGAGGGCGGGCAGGGAGCTGGCCGGGTTCGACGTGGTGCCGTCGGTGCCGGTGGTCGTCGGTGACGACGTCGACTCCTGCGCGGAACTGGTCCGGTGGTACGCCGCCCTCTACGTCGGGGGGATGGGCAGCCGCAAGCAGAACTTCTACAACCAGCTCGCCACCCGGATGGGCTACGGCGACGCCGCCCGCGAGGTGCAGGACCTGTACCTGGACCGTCGGCAGCGCGACGCCGCCGCAGCGGTGCCCCTGGAGTTCATCGACCGGACCTCGCTGCTCGGGCCGAAGGAGCGCATCGCCGACCGGCTGCGCCAGTACGCCGAGGCCGGGGTGACCACCCTGTCGGTGACCCTCTTCGCCGCCGACGTCGAGACCGGGACCCGCACCCTGCGCACCGTCGCCGAGGCCCTCGACCTGGCCGGAGTCGGCGAGTGAGCTGGATCGAGGCCATCGTCCTGGGCATCGTCCAGGGGCTCACCGAGTTCCTGCCGATCAGCTCGTCGGGGCACATGCGGATCACCTCGGCGATCTTCTTCGACCAGGACGCCGGGGCGTCGTTCACCGCCGTCACCCAGCTCGGCACCGAGGCGGCGGTGCTGCTCTACTTCGCCAAGGACATCTGGCGGATCAGCCGTACCTGGATCCTGGGGATCTGGGACAGCTCGGTGCGCAGCAGCCTGGACTACCGGATGGGCTGGTACGTCATCGTCGGGTCGATCCCGATCGGGGTGATCGGGTTCCTGTTCAAGGACCAGATCCGGGAGACCGCCCGGAACCTCTACCTGGTCGCCACCATGCTGATCGTGTTCGCGTTCGTCCTGGCCTTCGCCGAGTACTGGGGGCGGCAGACCCGTACCCTCAAGGACTTCCGGATGCGCGACGGCGTGGTGATGGGACTGGCCCAGGCGATGGCGCTGATCCCCGGGGTGTCCCGCTCCGGCGGCACCCTCACCGCCGGTCTCTTCCTCAACCTCACCCGGGAGACCGCGGCGCGGTACTCCTTCCTGCTGGCCATCCCGGCGGTGGTGATGTCCGGGCTGTTCAGCATCCCGGACGTGTTCGCGCCCGCCGCGCCGGGCACCTCGGCACCGAGCGTGGCGCAGATGGTGGTGGCCACCATCATCGCCTTCGGCGTCGGCTACGCGGCCATCGCCTGGCTGCTGCGCTTCGTCGCACACCACACCCTGTACGTCTTCGTCCTCTACCGGGTGGCGGTCGGCACCCTGGTCCTGGCCCTGCTGCTGACCGGCACCATCTCCGCGACCTGAGCCACCCACGACGCCCCCGCCGCCCGACCCGGGTGACGGGGGCGTCGCCGTGCCGCAGCCTGCATCCCACAGTCGTGCCGCAGCGGGCGGGACCCGGTGTCGTACCGTCGCGCCGCAGCGAGCGGGACCCGGCGTCGCCCCGGAGGTTCTAGGCTGGTCGGGTGGCGACCCTCCTGCTCCTGCGACACGGCCGCACGACAGCCAACGCCGACGGCGGGCTGGCCGGTCGGCAACCGGTCGAGCTGGACGACACCGGCCGGGCCCAGGCGACGGCCGTCGGCGACCGGCTGCGCGGCCTCCGGCTGGCCGCCGTGGTGACCAGCCCGCTGGTGCGGTGCCGACAGACCCTCGAACTGGCGGTGCCGGAGGCCACCCCGGTCGTCGAGGACGACCTCATCGAGTGCGGGTACGGCACCTGGGAGGGGCAGGCGCTCAAGAAGCTGGCCAAGGAGCCGCTCTGGCCGGTGGTCCAGCAGCACCCCAGCGCCGTGGTCTTCCCCGACGGCGAGTCGATGGCGGCGATGGCGGCCCGGGCGGTCGGCGCGGTCCGCGCCTGGGACGCCCGGGTCACCGCCGAACACGGCCCCGAGGCGGTCTGGCTGGCGTGCAGCCACGGAGACGTGATCAAGGCGATCGTGGCGGACGCCCTCGGCCTGCACCTGGACCTGTTCCAACGTCTCGTCGCGGACCCGGCGTCGATCACCGCGATCCGGTACACACCGCTGCGCCCCTTCCTGGTCCGGCTCAACGACACCGGCGGCGACCTGGCCGGTCTGGTGCCCCCCGTGCCGCGCCGCCGACGTCGCCGTCCGGCCGACTCGGACGCCGCGGTCGGCGGGGGAGCGGGGACGACCCGGTGAGGACGCCGTGACCGCCGCCCGACCCGACCCGACCTGCACCGTCCCGTCGCGCTCACCGGGGCGTGGCGATTGTGCGTCGGTGGGGGTACGCGGTGCCGTACCGCGCCCGATAGGGTCGTGGGTATGACCCACCAGGTGCACGCCTTCGAGCCGCCGGAGCGGTTCGTCGCCGGGACGGTCGGGCCGCCGGGAGAGCGGACGTTCTTCCTCCAGGCCCGGGGCGGCGGCCGGCTGGTCAGCGTGGCGCTGGAGAAGGTGCAGGTCTCCCTGCTCGCCGAGAAGCTCGAGGAGCTGCTCGCCGAGGCGCAACGTCGATTCGGGGTGCAGGTCCCCGAGGCCGTCCCCGTCACCGGGGACAACGACCCGCTGGACACCCCGGTCGACGAGGAGTTCCGGGTCGGGACCCTCGGGCTGGCCTTCGACGTGGACACCGCCACCGTGGTGATCGAGGCGATCGCCGTCGGCGAGGTCGAGGCCGAGGTCGAGTTGGCCGACGAGCTCGACGACGATGACGACGATGACGACGACGAGGAGCCCGACGAGGACCTCGACCGGCTGCGGGTGCGGCTCACCCCGGAGGCGACCCGGGAGTTCATCGAACGGGCCAAGCGGGTGGTCAACGCGGGCCGCCCACCCTGCCCGCTCTGCGGTCAGCCGTTGGATCCCGTCGGGCACCTCTGCCCGCGGCACAACGGCTACCACAGGTGACCTCGTCGGACCTTCGGCCCCGTCCCGACGGTGCCGCAGTGCGTCGGCTGCTCCGTGACGGTGTCCTCACCGTCGACGGGCGGCTGGTCGAGGCCTCCAACACCACACTGCGCGGGACGCTGACCCTGGACGGGGTCAGCGCCCACTGCGTCTACAAGCCGATTCGCGGTGAGCGTCCGCTCTGGGACTTCCCCGACGGCACCCTCGCCGACCGGGAGGTCGCCGCGTACCTGGTCGCCGAGGCTCTCGGTGGGGAACTGGTCCCCCCGACGGTGCTGCGGGACGGGCCGTTCGGCACCGGCTCCTGCCAGTGGTGGATCGACGAGCCGGACGGCGCCGCCCCGCTTGTCGGGTTCGTGGCGGCGGACGCGGTGCCGCCCGGCTGGTTCCCGATCGCCGCCGCCCGCGACGACGACGGCACCGCGTACACCCTGGCGCACGCCGACGATCCCCGGCTGGCCCGTCTCGCGGTGTTCGACGCTGTCGTCAACAACGCCGACCGCAAGGGTGGACACGTCCTCGTCGGGCCGGACGACCGGATCTACGGCGTGGACCACGGGGTGACCTTCCACGTGGAGGAGAAGCTGCGGACGGTGCTGTGGGGGTGGGCGGGCCGGACGCTGCCTGCCGACCTGGTCGCCGCGCTCGCCGTCCTCGCCGACCGGCTCGACGCCGACCTCGGCGAGCAGGTGGCCCACCACCTGACCCTCGGCGAGGTCGCCGCGTTACGGGCCCGGGTGGACAGGCTGCGCTCCACCGGCCGGTTTCCGCTGCCGCCCCGCGACGGTCCGGTCTTCCCCTGGCCGCCGATCTGAACCCATCCGTCCCGGGCTGTCGCCTTGATCACTGTGCAGCCGACTTCCGGCTGGTCAACACGTCGTTAGGCTGATGGTCATGGACTCTTGGGTGGGACACGAGGTGCCGCGGCTACCGGGTCGGGGCGGCCCGCTGGCGTTGTTCGACACCGCTCGGCAGGGTGTGCACCCGGACACCGGCGAGGGTGACGCCACCCTGTACGTCTGCGGGATCACCCCGTACGACGCCACCCACCTCGGTCACGCCGCCACCATGATCGCCTTCGATCTGGTCCAGCGGGTCTGGCGCGACGCCGGCCGGTCGGTGCGGTACGTGCAGAACGTCACCGACATCGACGACCCGCTCCTGGAGCGGGCGCAGCGCGACGGCGAGGACTGGAAGGTCCTGGCGATGCGGGAGACCGCCCTGTTCCGCGAGGACATGGAGGCGCTGCGGATCATCCCACCGGAGCACTACGTCGGCGCTGTCGAGTCGATCCCGGACATCGCCGCACGGGTGGTGGAGCTGCTCGGCGACGGGGCGGCGTACCGGCTCGACGACGGCACCGGCGACGTCTACTTCGACATCACCGCCGCCCCCCGGTTCGGCTACGAGTCCAACCTGTCCCGGGACGAGATGCTGAAGATCTTCCCCGAGCGGGGTGGGGACCCCGAGCGGGCCGGCAAGCGTGACCCCCTCGACCCGCTGCTGTGGCGCGGTGCCCGCCCCGACGAGCCGTCCTGGTCCGGCGGGGACCTGGGACCGGGCCGACCGGGCTGGCACATCGAGTGCACGGTGATCGCCCTGAACCTGCTCGGCGAGCGGATCGACGTGCAGGGCGGCGGCAACGACCTGATCTTCCCGCACCACGAGTGTTCCGCCGCGCACGCCGAACGGCTGACCGGCCGGGCCCCGTTCGCCGGTTTCTACGTTCACGCGGGCATGATCGGGCTCGACGGCGAGAAGATGTCGAAGTCCAAGGGGAACCTGGTCTTCGTCTCCCGGCTCCGGGCCGACCGGGTCGACCCGATGGCGGTCCGGCTGGCCCTGCTCACCGGGCACTACCGGACCGACCGGACCTGGACCGACGACCTCCTCGCCGCCGCCGGACACCGGCTGGACCGGTGGCGTCGGGCCGCAGCCGCCCCCGCCGGCCCCGACGGACCGGCCCTGCTGGCCGCGCTCCGCGACCGGCTCGCCGACGACCTCGACTCTCCCGGGGCGCTGCGGGTGGCAGACGAGTTCGCCGAGGCGACCCTGTCCGGCGTCGCCGACGACCCGGCCGCGCCGGCCCTGTTCGCCGCGACTGTCGACGCCCTCCTGGGTGTCCGCCTCTGACCCCGGTCAGCCGAGGACCAGGCCGGGATCGGGGTCCGGGTCGGCGGCGGGGGCCGGGACCCGGTACTCCTCGGTCAGGGTCGTCATCGGGCCCGGCCAGGTGGCCTGGGCGACCTCGATGGGTCTACGGCGCTCGTCGTAGGCGACGTGCAGCAGGTGCAGGACGGGGGTGTCCGGGCGGATCTGGAGGGTCTCGGCCTCCTCCCGGCTGGGCTGGCGGGCGGTGATGGTGTCGGTGGCGGTGACGTACCGGCGGCCGATCGCCTCCTCGGCCTCCTGGTACAGCGGCCGACCGAACGCCTCGGCCCGCTCCAGCGACGTGCCGGCGGTGTCGGCGGGCAGGAACCACGACGCGCCCACCTCGACCGGGGAGTCCTCGGTGCGGACCAGGTGCCGACGGCAGAGCAGGTCGGTGCCGTCTGCCACCCCGAACGCGTCGGCCACCTCGGGTGGGGCGGGGGAGCGGCCGACGGAGACGAGCTGCTGACGGTATCGGGCGGCCAGGTCGGTGTGGTAGCCGCGGAAGCCGCCGTACCGGCCCCGGGAGAGCCGGTTGAGGCGGCGGCGGGTGCCCCTGACGTACGTACCGGAGCCGGGCTTGGTGATCAGGACACCCTCGACCCGCAGCTGGTCCACGGCCCGCTGGACGGTCTGCTTCGCCACCCCGAACATCTCCGCGATGGCCGGGATGGAGGGAAGTCGCTCACCGGGCGCCCAGTCGCCCCGGCGGACCTGCGCCTTGAGCTGCGCGGCGATCTGCCGGTGCGGGAACTCGGCCGCCCCCGGGTTGATCTGCATACCCACCTCCACGATTACAGCTAGGTTCCTAGGATGCCCTAGACGCTGTGACGGCACCACCCCGGACACGCCCGGCCTGGTCACCTACCGGGTTCCTGCGGCCACGCGAGCAGGTTCAGGGCACCAACCGGCGTCCCCACGGGGCTGCCGGTCGTGCTCGACACCACCCAGGTCGCCGGCTGGTGCCTGCTGCGGGCACCAGCCGTTGCCGAAGAGAGCGCCGGTTACCAGGATCCGGCGGTGGGGCCGGCGGAACCGCCCCGGCGGCGCAGGTACTTCTCGAACTCCTGGGCGATCTCGTCACCGGTCAGCGGGGTGATCCCCGCGTCGCCGAGGCGCTCCTCCAACTCCCGGACGTACTCGCCGAGTTCGGCGTCCTGCTCGGCGGCGCTGCGCACCCGCTGTTCCCACTCGGCGGCCTCCTCGGCCAGGTCGGCCATCGGCACCGGCAGGTCCAGCACCTCCTCGACCCGGTGCAGCAGCGCCAGGGTGGCCTTCGGGCAGGGCGGATTGTTGGCGTAGTGCGGCACGTGCACCCAGAACGACACCGCGTCGACCTCGGCGCGGGTGCAGGCGTCGTGCAACACCCCGACGATCCCGGTGGGGCCGTCGTACCGGGTGGGGGTGAGCTGGTAGCGCTCGGCAGCCCCGGCGTCGGAGGCGCTGCCGCTGATCGGCAGGGGCCGGGTGTACGGGACGTCGGCCAGCAGGGCACCGAGCAGGACCACCCGCTCGACCTCCAGGCTGTGGCAGATCTCCAGGACCTGTTCGCAGAAGGTGCGCCAGCGCATGCTGGGCTCGATGCCCCGGATCAGGACGACGTCCCGTTCGGTGCCCTTCGGGCTGGCCACCGTGAACCGGGTGGTCGGCCACTCCACCTTCCGGGTCTCGCCCTCGGCCATGGTGATGGTGGGTCGGCTGACCTGGAAGTCGTAGAAGTCCTCCGGGTCCAGTTCGGTGACCGGACGCGCCTGCCACACCTGTTCCAGGTGCTCGACGGCGGCGGTGGAGGCGTCCGCCGCGTCGTTCCAGCCCTCGAAGGCGGCGATGGCCACCGGGGACCGGAGCACCGGCAGTCCGTCGAACTCGGTCATGCCGTCACCTCCCCCTGCTCGTCGGGGCCGACCCGGGGTGCTGCCCCGATCGTCGGTCCGCCGGGCGCGGTGTTGTCCCTGTTGTCCTTCACGTCCGTAGCCTACGGGCCGGGTTCCGTGCGGGCACGTCGGCCGCGCCGGGTCGCTCCGGGGGGTGCCAGGATCGGCCGAACCGGCCATCCGGTCATGTCACCACGAAAGGTGCGGGGTGATCCCGCCGACATAATGTGGGATCCCCGGACAGGGCCGGTCGGCACCGCTGCGGGCGCACTAGCCTGTACGGGTGCGAACCTCGTTGCTCGACGTACTGGCAGGCCGGATCCTCGTCACCGACGGTGCCATGGGCACCATGTTGCAGGCGGCCGACCTGACCCTGGCCGACTTCGAGGATCTGGAGGGGTGCAACGAGATCCTCAACGTCACCCGACCGGACGTGGTCCGGGGGGTGCACGAGGCGTACCTTGCCGCCGGGGCCGACTGCGTGGAGACGAACACCTTCGGTGCCAACCTGGCCAACCTCGCCGAGTACGACATCCCCCACCGGATCCGGGAGCTGTCCGAGGCCGGGGCGCGGATCGCCCGGGAGGCCGCCGACGCGTACACCACCGCCGACCAGCCCCGCTTCGTCCTCGGCTCGATCGGCCCCGGGACCAAGCTGCCCACCCTCGGGCACGCCGCGTACGCCACCCTGCGCGACGCCTACCTGGAGAACGCCGCCGGTCTGATCGAGGGCGGCTCCGACGCCCTGATCATCGAGACCTGCCAGGACCTTCTCCAGGTGAAGGCGGCGGTGATCGGCTCGAAGCGGGCGATGGCCCAGCTCGGGCAGGAGGTGCCGCTGATCGTCCACGTCACCGTGGAGACCACCGGGACCATGCTCCTGGGCAGTGAGATCGGCGCGGCCCTGACCGCCCTGGAGCCGCTGGGCATCGACCTGATCGGGCTGAACTGCGCCACCGGCCCGGCCGAGATGAGCGAGCACCTGCGCTACCTGTCGCAGCACGCCCGGGTACCGCTGTCGGTGATGCCGAACGCCGGTCTTCCGCAGTTGACCGCCGACGGTGCGGCCTACCCGTTGACCCCGGTGGAGCTGGCCGACGCCCTGGAACGCTTCGTCACCGAGTACGGCGTCTCCCTGCTCGGCGGGTGCTGCGGCACCACCCCCGAGCACATCCGGGTGGTCGCCGAGCGGCTGCGGGGCCGGCAGGCCGCTCGGCGGGAGCCGGTGGTCGACGCCGGGGTCTCCTCGGTCTACCACCACGTGCCGTTCGCCCAGGACGCAAGCGTCCTGATGGTGGGGGAGCGGACCAACGCCAACGGGTCCAAGGCGTTCCGGGACGCGATGCTCGCCGCCGACTGGCAGTCCTGTGTGGAGATCGCCCGCAGTCAGGCCCGGGACGGGTCGCACCTGCTGGACCTCTGCGTCGACTACGTCGGCCGCGACGGTGCGGTGGACATGCGGGAACTGGCCGGACGCTTCGCCACCGCCTCCACCCTGCCGATCATGCTGGACTCCACCGAGCCCGCCGTCATCGAGGCGGGGCTGGAGATGCTCGGTGGTCGGTGCGTGGTCAACTCGGTCAACTTCGAGGACGGCGACGGCCCCGAGTCGCGGTACGCGCGGATCATGCCGGTGGTCGCCGAGCACGGCGCGGCAGTGGTGGCGCTGCTCATCGACGAGGAGGGCCAGGCCCGGACCCAGGAGTGGAAGGTACGCGTCGCCGCCCGGCTGATCGACGACCTGACCGGGCGGTGGGGGCTGCGACGCAGCGACATCCTCATCGACGCCCTGACCTTCCCGATCGCCACCGGGCAGGAGGAGACCCGCCGCGACGGCATCGAGACCATCGAGGCGATTCGGGAGATCGCCACCCGCTATCCCGGGGTCAACTTCACACTGGGCATCTCCAACGTCTCCTTCGGGCTCAACCCGGCCGCCCGACAGGTGCTCAACTCGGTCTTCCTCAACGAGTGCGTCGAGGCGGGCCTCTCCTCGGCGATCGTGCACGCCAGCAAGATCCTGCCGATGGCGAAGATCCCCGACGCGCAGCGTGAGGTCGCCCTGGACCTGATCTACGACCGCCGCCGGGAGGGGTACGACCCGGTGCAGGCCTACATCGAGGCCTTCGAGGGGGTCGACGCCGCCTCGGCTCGGGCCACCCGGGCCGAGGAGTTGGCAGCGCTCCCGCTGGACGAGCGGCTCAAGCGGCGGATCGTCGACGGGGAGCGCAACGGCCTCGAAGCCGACCTGGACGCCGCGATGGCCAGCGGCCGTACCCCGTTGTCGATCATCAACGACCTGCTCCTGGACGGTATGAAGGTGGTCGGTGAGCTGTTCGGCTCCGGCCAGATGCAGCTGCCCTTCGTACTCCAGTCCGCCGAGGTGATGAAGACGGCGGTGGCGTACCTCGAACCCCACATGGACAAGGCCGACGACGGCGGCAAGGGCCGGATCGTCCTGGCCACCGTCAAGGGCGACGTCCACGACATCGGCAAGAACCTCGTCGACATCATCCTGTCCAACAACGGCTACGAGGTCGTCAACATCGGCATCAAGCAGCCGATCAACGCGATCCTCGACGCCGCCGAGGAACACCGGGCCGACGCGATCGGGATGTCCGGGCTGCTGGTCAAGAGCACCGTCATCATGAAGGAGAACCTCGCCGAGATGGCCACCCGGGGGGTGGCCGAGCGGTGGCCGGTGCTGCTCGGCGGAGCGGCCCTGACCCGCTCGTTCGTCGAGGACGACCTGCGGGCGGTCTTCCCCGGCCAGGTCCACTACGCCCGGGACGCCTTCGAGGGACTCTCCCTGATGGACCGGGTGATGACGGCCAAGCGGGGCGGCGCACCGGTGGTCGACGCCGAACGGGAGGCGGCCCTGGCCGCCCGGCGGGCCCGCCGGGAGAAGCAGCGGTCCGTCGTCCGGGAGTCCCTACCCGACCTGGACGACGCCTCGGTCCGTTCCGACGTGGCCCTCGACGTCGAGGTGCCCACCCCGCCGTTCTTCGGCAGCCGGGTGATCAAGGGCCTGCCGTTGGCCGAGTACGCGGCGCTGCTCGACGAGCGGGCCACCTTCCTCGGACAGTGGGGGCTGCGCGGCGCCCGGGGCGGCAAGGGCCCCTCCTACGAGGAGTTGGTGGAGACCGAGGGGCACCCCCGGCTGCGGTACTGGCTGGACCGGCTCACCGCCGACAAGGTCCTCGAAGCCGCAGTGGTGTACGGCTACTTCCCGGCGTACTCCGAAGGCAACGACCTGGTGATCCTGGACGAGAACGGGCACAGCGAGCGGGCCCGGTTCTCCTTCCCCCGGCAGCGCCAGGAACGGCGGCTCTGCCTGGCCGACTTCTTCCGCCCCAAGGGCGACCAGCTCGACGTGGTGGCCCTGCAACTGGTAACCGTCGGCCAGCCGGTCAGCGAGTACACGGCGAAGATGTTCGCCGCCAACGAGTACCGCGACTACCTGGAGGTCCACGGCCTCTCGGTGCAGCTCACCGAGGCCCTCGCCGAGTACTGGCACCGGCGGATCCGCAGCGAACTGACCCTGCCGGGTGGGCGTACCGTCGCCGGGGACGATCCGGGGGACCTGGCCGGACTGCTGCGCACCGACTTCCGGGGCTGCCGGTACGCGTTCGGCTACCCCGCCTGCCCCGACCTTGAGGACCGCGCCAAGATCGTCGAACTGCTGGGCGCGGAGCGCATCGGGGTGACCCTCTCCGAGGAGTTCCAGCTGGAGCCCGAGCAGGCCACCGACGCGATCGTCGTCCACCACCCCGAAGCCAGCTACTTCAACGCCAAGTAGTCGCAGGGCAGTGCGCGCTGCCGACGCCCCGCTCACCTCCACGTGAGGCACCAGATCGTAAGACCACACGACGGAACACAAGACACAACGATATCGAACGACT
>NZ_JBEPEQ010000105.1:0-20494 GCF_040300925.1 Micromonospora sp. NPDC000207 | reverse complement strand
GTTCGGTGCCGGGAGCGTCCCCGCCGGGGCGGCCACCCTGGTCGCCGGTCTCGCCTCCGGCGCGGTGGGGCTCTACGACGACGTGGTGGGAGCCCGCCCCGAGCAGCGGACGGCGAAGGGGTTCGCCGGTCACCTCGCCGCCCTGCGCCAGGGGCGGGTCACCGCCGGTCTGGTCAAGGTCGTCGGGGTGGGTGCCGCCGGGCTCGGTGCCGCGGCGCTGCTCGCCGCCGACCCCACGGTGCGGGGGCACCGACACCGGCAGGGTCAGGGTCCGCTGCGCGGTGCCGTCGACGTGCTGCTCGGTGCCGGGGTGGTGGCCGGGACGGCGAACCTGGTGAACCTGCTGGACCTGCGTCCGGGGCGGGCGGCGAAGTCCGGCCTGCTGTTCGGTGCGCCGCTGCTGGGTGGGGTGCACGGTGGGATCGCCGCCGGGGCGGTCGGTGCCGCCGCCGGTCTGCTCCCCGCCGACCTGGACGAGCAGGTGATGATCGGCGACAGTGGGGCCAACGCGCTCGGCGCGGTCCTCGGTGTCGGGTTGGCAGCGCGTACCGGTCCGGTGGGCCGGGCCGCCGCCCTGGCGGTGCTCGCCGGGCTCACCGCCGCCAGCGAGAAGGTCAGCTTCACCCAGGTCATCGGGCGGACGCCCGGCCTGCGGGAGCTGGACGAGCTGGGCCGTCGAACCGACTGACGTGACGAAACCGGCCCCCTCGGTCGGCGTCGGTCAGGTGGCCGGGGCCGCCGCCCTCATCGCCGTGCTGACCGTGTTCAGTCGGCTCGCCGGCTTCGGCCGTACCGCAGTGTTCACCTGGGTGGTGGAGCTCAGCGACCTCGGCGGCATGTACGTCGTGGCGAACTGGGTACCGAACATCATCTTCGAGATCGTCGCCGGTGGGGCGATGGCGAGTCTGGTCGTACCGCTGCTGGCCGGTGCGGTGGCCGCCGGTGACCGGCGGTCGGTGGCCGCCACCACCGGGGCGTTGCTGACCTGGACGTTGACCCTGCTGGTGCCGTTGGCGGTGCTGGTGGCGGTCTTCGCCGACCCGATCATCGCTGCGGTCGGGGACAGGCCGTCGGCACCGGAGTTGGACGCCGGAGCGCGGATGCTGCGGGTGTTCGCCCCCCAGCTGCCGCTGTACGGCATCGGCATCGTGTTGACCGGGGTGCTCCAGGCGCACCGCCGGTTCGCCTGGCCGGTGATCGCGCCGCTGCTGTCCAGCCTCACCGTGATCGTGGTCTACCTGGTCTTCGGGGCCACCGAGGGGCGCGGGGCGTCGGTGGCCGAGGTCGGCCGGGGCGGGGAGCTGGTCCTGTCGGCCGGTACCACCCTCGGGGTGGTGGTGCTGTCGCTGTCGCTGCTGGTGCCGCTGCGTCGACTGGGGCTGCGGCCCCGGTTCGGGTACGCGTTCCCGCCCGACGCCCGGGCCCGCATCGGTGGTCTGGCGGTGGCCGGTGCGGTCACCGTCACCGCCCAGCAGGTGGCGTTGCTGGTGGCGTTGAACCGGGTGTCCGGCGGCCCGACCGGGTCCCCACAGGTGTTCAACCTGGCGCAGACCATGTACCTGCTCCCGTGGGCGGTCCTGGCGGTGCCCCTGGCGGTCGCCGCCTATCCGACCCTGGCCGCCGCCTCGGCCGGCGGGGACGAGGCCGGATACCGGCGGACCCTGGCCTCGACGACCCGGGGGGTGCTGCTGTTCAGCTTCCTCGGCGCGGCGGCGCTGGTGGGCACCGCCGTCCCGGTGGCCCGGTTCTTCTATCCCGAGCAGCCCGCCGCCACGGCGGCGGCGATCGTCGGGTTCGCTCCCGGCCTGGTCGGGTACGGCCTGTTCGCGGTCCTGTCCCGGGCCCTGTACGCCAGGGGTGACACCCGGCCGGCCACGGTGGCGATCACCCTCGGGTGGCTGGCGGTGCCGGTGGCGGCGCTGTCGTTGGCGGCGCTGCTGCCCACCGCCGACCGGGTGCTGGCGGTGACCCTCGCCAACTCCCTGGGGATGCTTCTGCTCGGTGTGCTGCTGCTGGCGGCGGTGGCCCGTACGGCGGGCCGGGGGGCGCTCACCGGTGCCGCCCGGGCCGGTGTCGCCGGTACTCTCGCCGGGGTGCTCTCCGCCCTCGCCGGGGCGGGTGTGGCCCGGCTGCTGGCCGGGGTGGGCGACGGCACCCCGACGACACCGGTGGCGCTCGGCCAAGGCATGCTGTCCGCAGTCGTGGTCGGTGTGGTGTTCCTCGCCGTGGCCTTCGCCGCCGACCGGCGGGACGTGCAGCCACTGCTGGCCGCAGTGGTGAGGCGGACCGGTGCGGTGGGTCGGCGG
This sequence comes from Micromonospora sp. NPDC000207, assembly GCF_040300925.1. NCBI lineage: Bacteria > Bacillati > Actinomycetota > Actinomycetes > Micromonosporales > Micromonosporaceae > Micromonospora > Micromonospora sp. NPDC000207. The sequence goes on along the minus strand of NZ_JBEPEQ010000105.1, from coordinate 18,188 downwards.
CTCGGGCGGGGCACCCGGTAGTCGTCCGGCCGTTGCACGAGAACGACACGCCCCGTCAGCGGGGTGACGGGAAGGAGACGGTGTCCCGATGACCGACGCCACGTCGGCACCCCGGTGGACCGGCAGGGTCGCCCTGCTGCTCGCCTCCAGCACCGGAGGGGTGGGACAACACGTCCGGTCGGTGGCACGGGGTCTGACCGCAGCCGGTGCCGACGTCGTGGTCTGCGGACCGGCGGCCACCCAGGAGCAGTTCGACTTCACCGCCGCCGGGGCCCGGTTCCAGCCGGTGGAGATCCCGGCCAGCCCCACCCCGGCCGACGCCCGGGCCGTCGCCGCGCTGCGTCGGGTCCTCGCCGCCGATCCGGTGGACGTGGTGCACGCCCACGGTCTGCGGGCCGCCCTGGTGGCCGCGCTCGCCCGACCGTCCGTACCGCTGGTGGTGACCTGGCACAACGCGGTGCTCGCCACCGGAATGCGGGGCCGGTTGTCCCGGCTGGCCGAGCGGGTGGTGGCCCGGTCGGCGACGGTGGCGCTGGGAGCGTCGGCCGATTTGGTCGAGCGGGCCGCCGCGCTGGGTGCCGTGGACGCCCGGCTCGCGCCGGTCGCCGCCCCCGCCCGACCGGCGGCGACGCGTCGCCGGGCGGCGGTCCGGGCCGAGTTCGGGGTCGCCGCCGACCAGGCGATGGTGCTGTCCGTCGGTCGGCTGCACCCGCAGAAACGCTACGACGTCCTCGTCGACGCGGCGGCCCGGTGGCGGACCCGGACCCCACCCCCGGTGGTGGTGGTCGCCGGGAGCGGACCGGCGTACCTGCCGTTGGCCGCCCGGATCTCCGCGACCCGGGCCCCGGTGACGCTGCTCGGGCACCGCGACGACGTGGCCGACCTGCTGGCCGGCGCGGACCTGGCCGTGGTGACCAGCGACTGGGAGGCCCGGCAGTTGTTCGCCCAGGAGGCGCTGCGCGCCGGGGTGCCGTTGGTGGCCACTGCGGTGGGCGGGCTGCCGGAGCTGGTAGGCGACGCGGCGCTGCTGGTGCCCGCCGGGGACGTCGACGCCGTCGACGCCGCCGTGGGGAGCCTGCTCGACGACGTGACGTTGCGCGCCGACCTGGCGGCCCGGGGCCGGGTGCAGGCGGCGACCTGGCCGACGGAGCAGGACACGGTGGCCGCGCTGGAGGCGCTCTACACCGAGGTGAGCCCGGCGTCGACCGCCGAGCGGAGCCGGACGACGGCACCCGGTGACTGTGGCACCCCGCCGGCGGGGCACCAGTGATGCTGCGTCGACTCGCCCCGATCCTGTTGACCCTGGTGGTGGTGGCGCTGGCGGTCACCGCGCTGACCGCGCGGCCCGGCGACGGCCGGGCGGCCCAGCAGCGTGCCGACTTCGTCGTCCTCGTCGGGATGGCCGGTCTGCGGTGGGACGACGTCGATCCGCAGAACACCCCGAACCTGTGGCGGATGGCCCGGGACGGTTCCATCGGTTCGCTGTCGGTGCGGTCGGCGTACCACCCGACCTGCCCGGTGGACGGGTGGTTGACGTTGGGCGCGGGGAACTACGCCGGGTGGAACGGGGGCCGTCCGGGTGGGGAGTGCCCGCCCTCGGGGGTGGCGGTGGAACAGCCGGACGGGATCGGCGCGAACCTGCCCGACCAGGAGAGCGTGGTCATGCACAACCAGGACCAGCTGTCCTGGGGGGCGGTGCCGGGGGCGCTGTCGGAGTCGGTGCGCTGCTCGGTCGCCGTGGGCCCGGGTGCGGCGGTGGCGGCGGCCCGCCCGTTCGGTCGGGTGGACCGGTACGCCCCGCAGCTGCCGGCCGACCCGGCGGAGCTGCTCGGGTCCTGTGTGCTGAGCATCGTCGACCTGGGCACCGTCAGCGGTGAGGATCCGGCGGTCCGGGCCGAGACGGTCCGCGCCGCCGACGCCGACCTGGCCCGGGTGTTGGCCGCCCGCCCGCCGCAGTCCCTGGTGGTGGTGGCGGGGATCTCCGACACCTCGCGGCCCTCGCGGCTGCACGTGGCCGTCGCCGACGGCCCGGGATGGGACGCCGGGTGGCTCACCTCGGCCACCACCGGCCGGGAGGGCTACCTGCAACTGGTCGACCTGGCGCCGACGGCCCTGGCGGTGCTGGGCCGTCCGATGCCGGAGCGGATGTTCATCGGCCGCCCGGCGGTCGCCGTGGAGGGACGACCGGCGGACCTGGCCACGGCGATCAGGGCCTCCGCCGACGCCGACCGGGAGGCCGGCGCCCAGCGGCGCGTCGCCGAGGGTTTCTTCACCGTCCTGGCGGCCGGTCAGGTGCTGCTCGCGGTGGCGGTGCTGCCGCTGCTGCGCCGGGCCCGCCGGGATGCCGGGCCGTTCGGCCCGCAGCCGGTGTCGCGCCGGGTGGTGGGGGTGGTGGAGGTGCTCCTCGTCGCCGCCGCGTTGGCGGTTCCGGCGGCGTTGCTCGCCGACCTGGTGCCGTGGTGGCGGGGGGAGCACGCCGGGTGGTACTTCGCCCTGGTGACAGCGGCGGTGCTGGTCGCGGCGACGTCGATGGTGCGGTTCGCCCCCGGGTGGGCGACCACGCTGGGGCCGCTGGGAGCGGTCGCCGGGGTCGCCACAGTGGTCGTCGGCGCCGACGTGCTGACCGGGGCGCGGTTGCAGCTCAACGGGGTGGTCGGCTACTCGGCGTTGCAGGGTGGCCGGTACGCCGGGCTGGGCACCGTGGGGCTGGGACTGTTCATCGCCGGGTCGCTGCTGACGGGTGGCTGGCTGGCCCAGCGGGTCCGTCGGGCGTGGCGGCCGATGGTGATGGTCACTGTCGGGGTCGCGGCGGTGGTGGTCGTCGGGAGCCCGTACCTGGGGGCGGACTCGGTGGGGGCGATCGCCCTGACCGCCGGGGTGAGCGTCGCCGCGGCGATCAGCGCCGGGGGCTGGTTGACGATCAGCCGGTTGGCGTGGGCGACGATGGCCGCGCTGGCGGTCACAGTCGGTTTCGCCGTGTTGGACCTGCGTCGACCGGCCGCCGAGCGGGGCAGCCTGGGCCGGTTCCTGGCCGCGTTGGGCGACGGGACCGGCGGGTTGACGGTGCACAGGTCCAGTGCCGCGAACGTGGAGACCCTGATGAACAGCCCGCTGACGGTCCTGGCCGTGGCCGGGGTGCTGCTGGTGTGGTTCGCCCTGCTCCGCCCGTGGGGTGGGCTGATGCGGTTGTTCGGGATCTACCCGGCGATGCGGGGGGCGATGGCCGGGACGGCAGTGGCCGCCGCCATCGGGGGTCTGCTCGGCGGTGCCGCCCTGGACGTGGCCGGTGCGGCGGGTGCCCTGGTGGTGCCGATGGCGGCGTTGGCGGCGTTGCGGGTGCTTGACCACTCCGCCGACCGGAGCCAGCCGCCGGGGGACCGGCCCCAGGACGTGATCCGGGGAACGGGTCGGCCCGCGTCCGCCGGGTCAGAGGCGGCGGCGGACGCCCCGTCGGGTACGACGTCGACGGAGCCGCTCGCCCGGTCGACGGGGGGCGTCGCCCCGGCCTGAGCGGCAGCGGCGACCGGTGTGACAGGCGTGAGCGGCGGTGTCGAACCGGTGCGGGTGTTGCCGGTGTGACCGCCCGAGCGGCAGTGGGGGGTGACCTCGGGTGCACCCTGCGGGTGGCCGTCGGGGAGGTGTTACCGTGGAATCCCGTGGATCGCGTGATCACTTCGCCCGACCCAGCCGTCTCCGGCTGGCGGTTGGCACTGATCGGCACGGCGGTCTGCACGACCGCGACGGACGACACGGGAGCAGGCGTTGGCCCCAACAGCACAGACGACCAGGCACATCTTCGTCACCGGAGGGGTAGCCTCCTCGCTCGGTAAGGGCCTCACCGCCTCCAGCCTCGGCAATCTGCTCAGTGCCCGGGGGCTGCGGGTGGTGATGCAGAAGCTCGACCCGTACCTCAACGTCGACCCGGGGACGATGAACCCGTTCCAGCACGGTGAGGTCTTCGTCACCGAGGACGGGGCCGAGACCGACCTGGACGTCGGCCACTACGAACGGTTCCTCGACAGTGACCTGTCGGGGAAGGCGAACGTCACCACCGGGCAGATCTACTCCGACGTGATCGCCAAGGAACGGCGCGGCGAGTACCTCGGCGACACCGTCCAGGTCATTCCGCACATCACCAACGAGATCAAGGCGCGGATCCTGGGCATGGCCGACCCGGACCAGGACGGGCAGGTCCCGGACGTGGTGATCACCGAGGTCGGTGGGACCGTCGGCGACATCGAGTCGCTGCCGTTCCTGGAGGCGATCCGGCAGGTCCGCCACGACCTGGGTCGGGACAAGTGTTTCTACCTGCACGTGTCGCTGGTGCCGTACCTGGCCCCGTCGGGTGAGCTGAAGACCAAGCCGACCCAGCACTCGGTGGCGCAGCTGCGCAACATCGGTATCCAGCCCGACGCCATCGTGTGCCGCTCGGACCGGGAGATCCCGGACAAGCTCAAGCACAAGCTGTCGCTCTACTGCGACGTCGACCGGGAGGCGGTGGTCGCCGCCCCGGACGCGCCGAGCATCTACGACATCCCGAAGGTGCTGCACCGGGAGGGCCTCGACGCGTACGTGGTGCGCCGGTTGGGGTTGTCGTTCCGGGACGTGGACTGGACCCGCTGGGACGACCTGCTGGAGCGGGTGCACCAGCCCCGGCACACCGTCACCGTCGCCGTGGTCGGCAAGTACGTCGACCTGCCGGACGCGTACCTGTCGGTCAGTGAGGCGATCCGGGCCGCCGGGTTCGGCCACCGGGCCCGGGTGAAGCTGCGGTGGGTGCCCAGCGACGACTGTGTCACCCCCGCCGGTGCGGCGGCGGCCCTGGCCGGGGTGGACGGCATCCTGATCCCCGGCGGGTTCGGGGTCCGCGGCATCGAGGGTAAGATCGGCACCACCCGGTACGCCCGGGAGAACGGCATCCCGCTGCTGGGGCTCTGCCTCGGCCTGCAGTGCATGGCCATCGAGGTGGCCCGGCACCGGGCGGACCTCGACGGCGCGAACTCGCTGGAGTTCGACGAGGAGGCCGACCACCCGGTCATCGCCACCATGGCCGACCAGGAGGACATCGTCTCCGGCAAGGGTGACCTGGGCGGCACGATGCGCCTCGGGGCGTACCCGGCGGTCCTGACGCCCGGGTCGATCGTGGCCGAGGCGTACGGCACCACCGAGGTCAGCGAGCGGCACCGGCACCGGTACGAGGTGAACAACGCCTACCGGGATGCGTTGGACCGGGCCGGTCTGCGGATCTCCGGGACGTCCCCGGACGGCCGGCTGGTGGAGTTCGTCGAACTGGACCGGGACCTGCACCCGTTCTTCGTGGCCACCCAGGCGCATCCGGAGCTGAAGAGCCGGCCCACCCGGCCGCACCCGCTGTTCGCCGCGTTCGTCAGGGCCACCATCGACTACTCGGAGGCCGACCAGCTTCCGGTGGACCTGGCCGAGCCGGTGTCGGCGGCGTCGGCCGGCTCCGCCTCGTGAGCGCCGTCGAGCACCGCTACGACCTGCGTTCCCGGCAGGAACGCTACGCCGGGCCGATCTTCGCCGTGGTCAGCGACGAGGTGGCCATGCCCGGTGGCGGGACGGCCGGCCGGGACTGGGTACGGCACGTCGGGGCGGTAGCCGTCGTCGCCCTCGACGACGCAGACCGGGTGGTGTTGATCAGGCAGTACCGGCACCCGGTCGGTCGGCACCTGTGGGAGCTGCCGGCCGGGCTGGTCGACGTGGCGGGGGAGGACCTGCCGTCGGCGGCGCTGCGGGAGTTGGCCGAGGAGGCCGACCTGGCCGCCCGTACCGTCGACACCCTCGTCGACGTGTTCAGCTCGCCGGGATTCACCAACGAGCTGGTCCGGGTGTTCCTCGCCCGGGACCTCTCCGACGTGCCCGTCGACCGGCGTCACCAGCGCCGGGACGAGGAGGCCGACCTCCAGGTCGTCCGGGTCGACCTGGACGAGGCGGTGTCGAAGGTCCTGGCCGGGGAGATCACCAACGCGTCCTGCGTGGCCGGTCTGCTGGCCGCCGCCCGGGCCCGGGACACCGGGTGGTCGGCCCTGCGCCCCGCCGACGCGCCCCTGCCCGGCAGGGCCACGTCCTGACAGCCCTGTCGTACGGCGGGGGTGTCCTCGCCGTACGACGGGGGTCGGCCCTACCACCGGTGTGACCCCGCAGGTGGGGTGCCCACCGGACGTGGACACGGACCGGGGCCGCGCGGTGATCCGCGCGGCCCCGGTCTTCGGTTTCCTCACCCTTTCCGGACCCGCGAGGCCCGGAACAGGCGGTGGGTCAGTCCCGCAGCGGGCGTCCCTGACCGTCGACGCCACCGTTGATCAGGATCAGGATGCCGTCGACGAAGCCCCACAGGGAGCCGATGCCGCAGGTGACGAGGGTGACCACGAGCTGAAGGGCGCCGATCTTGGTGTCGCCCATGTAGAACCGGCCGACGCCGAAGCCGCCGAGCACGATGCCGAGGATGCCCGCGACGACCTTGCTCTTGTCGGACACGTTCGGCGGGTACTGCTGGTACGGAGGAGTTGTCATGAGGCGTCACCTTAGTGATCCCACGAGCGGTGTCCTGCACCAAGGGGTGGGTAGTGCGACGATAGTGCCCGGACGGATGAGGCGGCCTGACCCACCGGCCACATCACCCTGCCAACTCGGCAGGGTGGTCGACCACGGGCTGTCACACTGCCGGCTGCCGGCGGCTGACGGTACGCCTAGACTGCCGCCCACGGGACCGGTGGACCGGGCGGCAACGGGGCCGTCCCGCACCGCGTAGCCCGGGCGACCCCCGGCCCCGCAGAAAGGTGTCAGCATCGTGAAGGTCGGAATTCCCCGCGAGGTCAAGAACCACGAGTACCGGGTCGCCATCACCCCGGCGGGCGTCAACGAGTTCACCCGCGCTGGACACCAGGTCTTCGTCGAGGCGGGAGCCGGATCCGGATCCAGCATCAGCGACGCGGAGTACCTCGCCGCCGGGGCGCAGATCCTCCCCGGCCCCGACGAGGTGTGGCAGACCGCCGACCTGGTCCTCAAGGTCAAGGAGCCGGTGGCCGAGGAGTACCACCGGATGCGCCCCGGGCAGGTCCTCTTCACCTACCTGCACCTGGCCGCCTCCAAGGCGTGCACCGACGCGCTGGTCGACCGGAGGGTCACCGGCATCGCCTACGAGACCGTCGAACTTCCCGACCGGTCACTGCCGCTGCTCGCCCCCATGTCCGAGGTGGCCGGTCGACTCGCCCCGCAGGTCGGGGCGTACCACCTGCAACGGCAGGGCGGCGGACGCGGCGTCCTGATGGGCGGCGTCTCCGGGGTGTACGCGGCGAAGACCGTGGTCATCGGCGCCGGGGTGTCCGGGATGAACGCCGCCGCGATCGCCCTCGGCCTGCAGGCCGAGGTGCTGCTGTTGGACAAGAACGTGGGACGGCTGCGCCAGGCCGACGCCATCTACCGGGGACACCTGCAGACCGTCGCCTCCAACGCCTACGAGATCGAACGGGCGGTCCTCGACGCCGACCTGGTCATCGGGGCGGTCCTGGTGCCCGGTGCGAAGGCGCCGACGCTGATCAGCAACGACCTGGTGTCCCGGATGAAGCCCGGCAGTGTCCTCGTCGACATCTCCATCGACCAGGGCGGCTGCTTCGAGGACTCCCGGCCCACCACTCACGCCGAACCGACGTACCGGGTCCACGACTCGCTGTTCTACTGCGTGGCGAACATGCCCGGGGCGGTCCCGCACACCAGCACGTACGCGTTGACGAACGTCACCCTCCCGTACGCCCTCGAACTGGCCAACCACGGCTGGCGGGAGGCGCTGCGCCTCGACCCGGCCCTCGGACTCGGCCTCAACACCCACGACGGGCAGGTCGTCTACGGGCCGGTCGCCGAGGCACACGGCCTGACCGCCACCCCCCTGGCCGACGTGCTGGGCTGACCGGCCGGACACCCACGGCGAGTCCAGTGCCCCCGAACAACGCACAGACGACGAACCCGACCGGGGCGGCGGCACTGCACCGGGCCGTCGACGGCTACCTCGACCACCTCACAGTCGAACGCGGACTGTCGGCGAACACCCTCACCTCCTACCGTCGGGACCTGCGCCGCTACCTGACGACACTGGCCGAGGCGGAGGTGGTCGACCTGGCGGTGGTGGGCACCGGACTCGTCGAGACCCACCTGGCCCGGCTCCGGGCCGGCGACGACGACCACCCGCCGCTCGGCACCGCCTCGGTGGCCCGGGCGGCGAGCGCGGTCCGGGGACTGCACCGGTTCGCCCTCCGGGAAGGACTGACCGGCGGTGACCCCAGCCGCGACGTCCGCCCACCCACCCCGCCGCGTCGGCTGCCCCGCGCCCTGCCGGTGCAGGATGTGATCCGTCTCCTGGAGACCGCCGGGAGCGTGCACGCGGCGGGGGAGGGGACGCCCCTGGCGCTGCGGGACCGGGCGCTGCTGGAGTTCCTGTACGGCACCGGCGCCCGGATCTCCGAGGCGGTCGGCGCGGCCGTCGACGACCTCTGCGCCGAGGAGGCCACGGTGCTGCTGCGCGGCAAGGGCGGCCGGACCCGACTGGTGCCCGTCGGCGGGTACGCCCTCGACGCGGTCCGGGCCTGGCTGGTGCGGGGCCGACCCGGACTGGTCGCCGCCGGGCGGGGCACTCCGGCGGTCTTCGTCAACGCCCGGGGCGGGCCGCTGACCCGGCAGGGCGCGTGGACGATCCTGCGTCGGGCCGCCGCCCGGGCCGGTCTGCCCGTGGACGGGGCGGACGCGGTCTCCCCGCACACCCTGCGTCACTCGTACGCCACCCACCTGCTCGACGGCGGCGCCGACGTCCGGGTCGTGCAGGAACTTCTCGGCCACGCCTCGGTTACCACGACCCAGGTGTACACACTGGTCACCGTGGAGCGTCTCCGCGAGGTGTACGCCACCAGCCACCCCCGGGCACTGTGACCCGACCAGCCCCCCGACCCGGTGACCCGACCGGCCCCGCCCTGGCGACCCGACCGGCTTCGACCCGGCGGGCCGGGGTGCCGACCGGAGGGGCCCGGCCCGGTAGGCTGGATCGGCAGGCCGAGCAGGGTGCGTCCGCCGGTCGTCACCACGTCCGGGGTGCCCCGGACCGGCGGCGGCGCCGACCAGGGATGACCTGGTAGGCAGGGCGGTCGACACGCCGCACCGGTGCCGACCGGGGCGGCGGACGGTGGCGTACAGTCGGCATCGGCGCGGACCTCCTGAGGCGACAGCCGGGGTGCGCAGCGGCGCCGCGAGGGACGTCGGTCGGTTCCGACGTCGGGTGGACGTCGGGAGGGGGCAACAAGGACATGGCTGGCAACGGTGACCGTGCCGAGACCTGGACGTCGGAGCTCCGCGAGCAGCAGGCGTCGCTCGGCGCGGACCTCGGTCCGGCGGACCCGGCGGCCTACACGATGCGTAAACCCATTCCCGAGCCGATGCCCACCGACCGGCACGGTCCGGCCCGGATCATCGCGATGGCCAACCAGAAGGGCGGCGTCGGGAAGACCACGACGACCATCAACCTGGGTGCCGCCCTCGCCGAGTACGGGCGCAAGGTCCTGCTCGTCGACTTCGACCCGCAGGGCGCCCTCTCCGTCGGGCTCGGGGTCAACCCGCATAACCTGGACCTGTCGGTCTACAACCTGCTCATGCAGGACGACGTCACCGCCGAGGACGTCCTCATCAAGACCGACGTGGCCGGGCTGCACCTGCTCCCAGCCAACATCGACCTGTCGGCCGCCGAGATACAGCTGGTCAACGAGGTCGCCCGGGAGATGGCGTTGGCGCGGGTGCTCAGGAGCATCCGCAAGGAGTACGACTACATCCTGATCGACTGCCAGCCGTCGCTGGGCCTCCTGGCGATCAACGCGTTGACAGTCGCGCACGGCGTCCTGATCCCCCTGGAGTGCGAGTTCTTCAGCCTCCGAGGGGTGGCGCTGCTGCTCGACACCATCGACAAGGTGCGGGAACGGCTCAACTTCGACCTGGAGTTGGAAGGCATCCTCGCCACCATGTACGACAGTCGTACCACCCACTGCCGGCAGGTGCTGCAACGGGTGGTGGAGGCGTTCGGCGACAAGGTCTACCAGACGGTGATCACCAAGACGGTCAAGTTCCCCGAGTCGACGGTCGCCGGTGCTCCGATCACGACCCTCGATCCGGCCTCGTCCGGTGCCCGCAACTACCGGCAGCTGGCCCGTGAGGTGATCGCCGCCCAGGCGGAGCGGTAGAGGGTGCACCGCCACTCCGAGCCGCCCCACCCGTCGACTACGGTCGTCGGGTGACCGCCCCGCCCCTGGATCCGCCGCACGCGTCGCCCGAGACCGTGGCCGGTCCCGGCGACGCCGAGGCCGCCACCCAGGCGCAGGGCGGCGGGTTCACAGTCCGGCTGGAGAACTTCACCGGCCCGTTCGACCTGCTGTTGCAGCTGATCGGCAAACACAAGCTGGACGTCACCGAGGTGGCGCTGCACCGGGTCACCGACGAGTTCATCTCCTACATCCGCGCCATGGACGACCGCTGGGACCTCGACGAGGCCAGCGAGTTCCTGCTCATCGCCGCCACCCTTCTCGACCTGAAGGCCGCCCGGCTGCTCCCTGCCGCCGAGGTGGAGAACGAGGAGGACCTCGCCCTGCTGGAGGCGCGGGACCTGCTCTTCGCCCGACTGTTGCAGTACAAGGCGTACAAGGAGGCCGCCGCGTACATCGCCGACCTGGAGGCGGTCGGCGGTCGACGGTACCCCCGGGCGGTCACCCTGGAGGCCAGGTACGCCGAGGCGCTGCCCGACCTGGTGCTGGGCATCGGCCCGGAGCGGCTACGTGCCCTCGCGGTCCGGGCGATGACCCCGAAGCCGGTGCCCGAGGTGAGCATCGACCACGTGCACATGGTCCGGGTCAGTGTCCGGGAACACGCGGCGATCCTCACCGACCGGCTCCGCCGGGCCGGCATCGCCTCCTTCTCGCTGCTCTGCGCCGACTGTGACACCACCCTGGAGGTGGTGGCCCGGTTCCTGGCCCTGCTGGAGCTGTACCGGGAGGGTCTGGTGGCGTTCACGCAGGACCAGGCCCTGGAGGAGCTGACCGTACGCTGGACCGGCCCGGCCGACGGCGGCCCGGAGCTGACCATCGACGAGTACGCCGGCACCGACGCCCCGGACCCGGCAGGTGACGCGCGACCCGCAGCCGACGGACCGGACCCGACCGGCGACGATGCGGACCCGGCTGGCGACGATGCGGCGCCGACGGGCGAACCGGACCTGACGGGCGACGTTGCAAACTTGACGGGCGAACCGGACCCGACGGGCGGTGTTGCGGAACCGACGGGCGAACCGGAACCGGCAGGTGGCGGTGCGGAGGCGGGCATCGGCGGGGCCGACCCCGCCGAGACGAGCGAGGAGTGACCGGATGAGCGACGAGCAGCGCCGGGACTCCCTGGCCGACCAGGCCGCCGCCTGGGTGCCGCCGTGGGCACCCGAACGCCGGTCCGGCGCATCACAGGACGGGACCGGACCGGAACCGTCGACCCCGGCTTCGGAGGCGGCCCCGGCGTCGGACCCTGATCCGACTCTGGCCCCGGCTTCGGAGGCCGCCCCGGCGTCGGACCCTGATCCGACTCTGGCCCCGGCTTCGGAGGCCGCCCCGGTCTGGGACCCTGACCCGGCCCCGGCTTCGGACGCCGCCCAGCTCTCTGACGCGGCCCCGACATCGGCCCCGGTCCCGGCCGTCGATTCCGGTTCTGGTCCTGTCGACGCCGACCTCGGGACCGGTGCCCCCGGTCCCGTCGACGCCGCCCCCGGTGCGGGCGAGAACCGGAACGCCGGTCGGACGGGCCGTCGGGGACGAGGACGGCGGGCCGCCCCGGAACCGGTGGTGGCCCCCACGCTCGACGACGACCGACTGCGCGGTGCCCTCGAAGCGATCCTCCTGGTCGTGGACGAACCCGTCAGCGAACTCCTCCTGGCCCAGATTGTCGAGCAGCCACCGGAACGGGTCGGGCGGATGCTCGACGAGATCGCCGCCGGCTACACCGCCGCCGGACACGGCTTCGACCTGCGCCGGGCCGCCGGGGGCTGGCGGCTCTACACCCGGCCGGAGTACGCCGGATACGTGGAGCGGTTCATCCTCGACGGGCAGTCCGTCCGGCTGACCCAGGCGGCGCTGGAGGCCCTGGCCGTGGTCGCCTACCGGCAGCCGGTCTCCCGATCACGGATCTCGGCCATCCGGGGTGTCAACTGTGACGGGGTCATCCGTACCCTGGTGTCTCGGGGTCTGGTCGAGGAGTGCGGCACCGAGCCGGACAGCGGCGCGTTCCTCTATCGCACCACCACCCTGTTCCTGGAGAAGCTCGGGCTGAACTCGGTCGCCGAACTGCCGCCGCTGGCCCCGTTCCTCCCCGACGACGTAGAAGAGCTTGCCGATGCCACGCGATGACCGCCCCTCCCGCTCCGACCACCGCTCCGCCGGTCGCGGTGACCGCGCCACCTCCCGAGGCGACCGGACCACCGGCCGCAGCGACCGCGACCGGACCACCGGCCGCAGCGACCGCACCGCCTCCCGCAGTGACCGCACCACCGGCCGCAGCGACCGCACTGCCGGTCACGGTGACCGCACCGCCTCGCGCGGTGACCGTGCCACCACCTCCCGGGGCGAGCGCGGTGAGCGGGGTACCGCCGACCGGCCGCGTCGCTCCGTGCTCGGTGCCGTCGGCCGCCCCGGCCAGAGCACCCGGCCCGCACAGCCCACCGAGGCCGTCGAGGGGGAGCAGCGCCTCCAGAAGATCCTCGCCGCCGCCGGTGTCGGATCCCGCCGGGCCTGCGAGGACCTGATCTTCCGGCGTCGGGTCACCGTCGACGGGCGGGTCGCCCAACTCGGCGACAAGGCGGACCCGGCCACCGCCGTCATCCACGTCGACGGAGAACGCCTCGTCACCGACACCAGCCTGGTGTACCTGGCGATGAACAAGCCACGCGGAGTGGTCTCCACGATGGCCGACGAGAAGGGCCGCACCGCCCTGGCCGACTTCCTCGACGGCTGGGCCGACCACCGGGTCTACCACGTCGGGCGGCTCGACGCGGACAGCGAGGGCCTGCTCCTGCTCACCAACGACGGTGACCTCGCCCACCGGCTGATGCACCCGTCGTACGAGGTCGCGAAGACGTACCTGTGCGAGGTGTCCGGCCCGATTCCACGCAACCTCGGCAGGCGACTCACCGACGGCATCGACCTCGAGGACGGGCCGGTCAAGGTCGACTCGTTCCGGGTCCTGGACACCGTGGGACGCACCGCGCAGATCGAGGTCACCCTGCACGAAGGGCGCAAACACATCGTACGGCGGATGATGGCCGAGGTCGGTCACCCGGTGTCCCGTCTGGTGCGTACCTCCATCGGACCGATCCGCCTGGGCGACCTGCGCAACGGGCGGACCCGACGCCTCACCAACGCGGAGGTCGCCGCCCTGTACAAGGCGGTACGTGACTGACCCGTCATTGGCGGGTACGGCTGCCGGTAGGCTTCCGTGCGGCCCAGCGGCGGGCGGTGTCCCGCTCGGGAACGCGCCGGGAGCGCCGGGCATCATTGACGGACGACCGTTCACCGGTCGGGGTCGACACGGGCTGAGGAGGAACACGGTGGTGGAGAACGTACCGACCGGGCGTTGTGTGGTCGCAGTGGATGGGCCGTCCGGTTCGGGGAAGTCCACCGTCTCCCGGCGGCTGGCCACCGGACTCGGCGCCCGCTACCTGGACACCGGCGCGATGTACCGGGCGATCACCTGGGCCGTGCTGCGCTCCGGGGTCGACCCGGCCGACGCCGAGTCGGTGGCCAAGGTCGCCGGCGAGACCGACCTGCGCATCGGCACCGACCCCAAGGGGTACGGCATCACCGTCGACGGGGTCGGCGTGGACGCCGACATCCGGGGCGCCGACGTGACCGGGGCGGTCTCCGCCGTGGCCGCCGTACCCGCGGTCCGGGCCCTCCTGGTCGGACGCCAGCGGCAGATGATCGACAACGCCGGTCGGATCGTCGTCGAGGGCCGCGACATCGGTTCGGTGGTCGCCCCCGACGCCGACCTGAAGGTGTACCTGACCGCCTCGGAGGCGGCCCGGGCCGCGCGGCGCAGCGCCGAAGACGCCGCCGACGTGACGGCCACCGCCGCCGACCTGGCCCGACGCGACCGCCTGGACTCGACCCGCAAGGCCGACCCGTTGCAGCAGTCCGCCGACGCGGTCGTCCTGGACACCACCGAGCTGGGCATCGACGAGGTCGTCGACCGGCTACGTGCGCTGCTCACCGAGCGGGGAGTGGCATGAGGTCGCGTACGGCCGTCCTGCGGGACGTACCGACGCGGAGCGGGAGAACAGCATGAGTGACGACGGTGGTTGGGTGGAGTTGCCCGAGCCCGAGGTCGGAACCGACGAGTCCACCGGCCCGGTGCCGGTGGTGGCGGTCGTCGGCCGCCCCAACGTGGGCAAGTCAACCCTGGTGAACCGGATCATCGGCCGGCGGCAGGCAGTCGTGGAGGACATCCCCGGGGTCACCCGGGACCGGGTCCCCTACGACGCCCAGTGGTCCGGCCGGGCCTTCACGGTGGTGGACACCGGCGGGTGGGAACCGGACGCCAAGGACCGGGCGGGGGCGATCGCCGCGCAGGCCGAACTGGCGGTGGCCACCGCCGACGTGGTCCTCTTCGTGGTCGACGCAATGGTCGGATCCACCGATGTGGACGAGGCGGCGGTGAAGATGCTGCGCCGCAGCGCCAAGCCGGTCATCCTGGTCGCCAACAAGGCCGACAACGCCACCATCGAGATGGAGGCCACCTCACTGTGGTCACTCGGCCTCGGTGAACCGTTCACGGTCTCCGCCCTGCACGGGCGGGGCTCCGGTGACCTCCTCGACGCCATCCTCAAGGCCCTGCCGGAGGCCCCGGCGATCGTGGAGAACCGACCCCGAGGCCCCCGCCGGGTGGCGCTCGTCGGCCGCCCCAACGTCGGCAAGTCCAGCCTCCTCAACCGCTTCTCCGGGGAGGACCGGGCGGTCGTCGACTCCGTCGCCGGCACCACAGTCGACCCGGTGGACAGCCTCGTCACCATCGGCGGCGAGACCTGGCACCTGGTGGACACCGCCGGGCTGCGCAAGCGGGTCGGCCGGGCCAGCGGCACCGAGTACTACGCCAGTCTCCGCACCGCCTCGGCCATCGAAGCGGCCGAGGTGGCTGTGGTCCTGCTGGACGCCAGCGAACCGATCAGCGAGCAGGACCAGCGGATCCTGGGCATGGTCACCGAATCCGGCCGGGCCCTGGTGATCGCCTTCAACAAGTGGGACCTGGTTGACGCCGACCGCCGGTACTACCTGGACAAGGAGATCGAACGGGAACTCCGCCGGATCCCCTGGGCGCTGCGGCTGAACCTGTCCGCGATGACCGGCCGGGCCGTCGACAAGCTCGCCCCGGTCCTCCGCAAGGCCCTGGAGAGCTGGGAGACCCGGGTGCCGACCGCGCACCTCAACTCCTGGCTCACCGCCCTGGTACAGGCCACCCCGCACCCGGTGCGCGGCGGCCGGGCGCCGAAGATCCTCTTCGCCACCCAGGCCGGGGTGGCGCCGCCCCGGTTCGTCCTGTTCACCACCGGCCCCCTGGACGCCGGCTACCAGCGGTTCGTCGAGCGCAAACTCCGCGAGGAGTTCGGCTTCGAGGGCAGTCCGGTGGAGATCTCCGTACGCCCCCGCAAGAAGCTCGGCCCCGGCGGCCGGGGCAAGGCCCACGGCTGACCGAGGTCCGTCCCCCTGGGGTTGCCCCAGGGGGTGTAGGTGCGGTGAGGAGGGGTGTGTGGCGCGGGGTGGGGGCGGTCGGGGGGCCGCGCCGATCTTGCGCTAAGCTTTAGCGGCTGCCACAGGGGTGACCCGAGTGGTGGCATCGGGACGTGGCGCAGCTTGGTAGCGCACTTGACTGGGGGTCAAGGGGTCGTCGGTTCGAATCCGGCCGTCCCGACAGCGAGAGGGTTTCCGCAGGTCATCGACTTGCGGAGGCCCTCTTTTCATTGCTCGACATGGATGTCCGGTCTAGCACGCCGCTGTTGGACTCCTTGACTCGGGCAGGTGTCGAATGCCACTCCTCGATCTTCAGAAGCTCTCCGCCGGACTGTCCCGGACCTGGGCCGGGTACCTCCGGGACTGGGACCGCTCACTGCGGGCCGGGAACTACCCTCAGACCACCCGCTACAACTACCTTCTCGCCGCCGCGCAGCTCGGCCGGTACCTCGGGGAGCACTCGCCGGACCCGGACGCCGAGGAGGCGACCGAGGACCCGTGCGCGGTGACCCGGGGACACGTCGAGGCGTTCCAGGCCTGGATGACCCAGACCCGGTCGGCCTCGACCGCATTGAACAAGCACAAGGGACTACAGCAGTTCTTCAAGTGGCTGCTCGTCGACGAACAGGCGATCGACCGCACCCCGATGGACCGGGTACGACAGCCCAAGACCCCCCGCAAGCTCATCCCGGTGATGCGCGACGAGGACACCGGTAAGCTCCTCGCCGCGTGCAAGGGCAAGGGTTTCGCCAACCTGCGGGACGAGGCCCTGATCCGTCTCTACTGCAACACGGGAGCTCGACTCTCCGAGGTCGGCAACCTCCTGGTCGCCGACATCGACCTGAACACCGAGTCGGTGCACTTCCACGGCAAGGGCGCCAAGGACCGGCGGGTACGGTTCGGGCCCAAGACCGCCCGGGCGCTGAGCCGGTACCTCCGGGCCCGGGACAAGCACAAGGGCGCCGCCCTGCCGAACCTGTGGCTCGCCGAAAGGGGGAAGGCACCCCTGGCGCCCAACGGCATCAAGATCCTGCTCAAACGGCTCGGCAGCGCGGCCGGCGTCCCGGACGTGCACGCCCACCGGTGGCGCCACAACTTCGCCCACGAGTGGAAGCGGGCCGGAGGCGACACCGGGGACCTGATGCTCCTGCTGGGCTGGACCTCGGAGGACATGCCCCGCCACTACGGCGCCAGCGCGGCAGCCGAGCGAGCCCAGGAGACCCAGGTCCGACTGGCCATCGGCGAACGGGTGTAGGCGGCCATTGCCGACGGCGTGGCCGCGCGCAAGGATCGCGTGTGGCCACGCCACCGCTGGCGGGCATCGTACTGCGGCGAGGAGCCGAAACCTCCCATAGGAAGACACCATCCGGGAATCGTGGTTACCAAAGTTCCCGGCGAGATCCGCCGTCGCGATCACGGGGAGCTTCCTCACCGCGACTTCTTGGACACCCTGAATCACTGGTTGACTGGCCCCGCCGAACGGTGACTTATCCAAGTGGTGTCAACATGGCGACACACCGGACCGAAGGCATCGGTGGTGGCCATCAAACAGGCGGGACCGCGCAGACAGACTGGTCTCTCGTTGCCATGCTTCTCTTCCGCCCTGGCGTGAAGCTGATCAGCCTCTTCTGGCCTCGGAAATGATGACGAATGAAGGCCAGCCGAAGGCGCGGCTCAAGCAGTTCAAGCGTTGGTTCGCAATACCTGTGGGGGCGCATCGGCGAACACCTACCGTGGGTCCACGTGCAGCAGAGTGCAAGCGTGCCCTAGTGGAGAATTTTGTGTGCGGCGGAGGCTGCTCGGATACGGGGTTGAAATTCTTTGCCCATCATTCTGTCAGAGAGATTGCCTTGATGGCACCGCCCCCTTCGCCCTTTGCTAGGCTAAGAGCAACTGATGCCTGGTATGGGGTTCGACCAATTCCGGCTGACGCTGACAGGCCGGTCTCCTGACGATAAATGCTTAACAGGCTTTCTACGAAATCGTAGGAAACTTGACCACGGAAGAGAATGTTGTCTCCACATGCGAACAGAATGCTGCCTTCCTTGTGGTTAGATTTTACGGCGATTCGTATTTTTTCTATTGCTTGAGAGATTTTGTTGCTACGTGAACGAATCTCTGGTGCAGAATCCGTAGTGTCGGCCAATGCCTCGCCAATGAATTCGCCGGTTTTGTCTCCATCTATTCCCACGTACCAAAGTTCTTGACCAAGTGATTCCCTGTCTCTCACCTTAATTCTCACGAGATCATCGTCTTTGCCCACAAAAGATTGGAGCGATGAGGTGATTAAGAGCTCCTAACACGATCTTCATAGGGGTGGTTTGATCAAGCGTCGCCAGCAGATCAGGGCACAACCGAGACTCACGAGAGCTTCGTGGAGGT